>CAIUPC010000674.1 GCA_903900905.1 uncultured Acetobacteraceae bacterium | reverse complement strand
CGCCACCGTGTCCGGCACCGGCACCAGCGCCAATGCCGCCGCATGGTCGGTGACTTGCTCGATCTGGCCGGCGGTCAGACGGCGCGGCACCGGCCCGGCCTCATACAGCGCATATTTAAGGCTGGAGGAGCCGGCGTTCAGGACGCAAATCGCCTGCTGTGTCATCGGTGGGCCTCTGGCGTCGGCAGTTCGGCTAAATCATCGCCTGCAAGGCCGGCATGTTGAGCTTCCCACCAGGCAGATGGGGCAAAGCATCCAGGACGATGAAGCGCGAGGGGACCATATAGAGGGGCAGCCGCGCCTTCAAATGCGCCCGCAACCGCGCCTCGATCCCCACCTCCTGCCCCGGCACGGGAACCACGAAGGCGGCGATGCGGGCGGGAACCACCCCGGGCTTGACCAGAGCCGCTGCCGCCACAACATCGGGGGCAGCGCGCAGCGCCTGCTCAATCTCCGTCAGCTCCACTCGATTACCGTTGATCTTGACCTGCTGATCGGCTCGGCCGAGCACGACGAGCAAGCCCGCCTCGTTCACCCGTGCCAGATCGCCGGTGCGGTAAATCGATGTCTCGGGATCATTGGGCAGCCGCGGCAAGCGACCGGGGACACAGCGCCCATCCAGCCATTCGCCATGAGCATTGTAGCGGCTGCGGATCAGAACCTGGCCGGGCTCGCCGGAGTGGACGGGCTGATTGTCGTCGTCCACCAGCGCGAACGCCGCCCCAGCCCGCAAAGTGCCGCTGGGGACCCGCCCGCCTTCGTCGGGAATGACATCGGGCACGAACAGATCGAAGCCGACCGTCTCCGTCGCTGAATAGGAGGTCACGATGGCGGTTCCAGGGGGCAGCAACGGGCGCAACATCTCGATATCGCGCACTAAAATGGCCTCCCCTATCATGCGGACCAGGCGCAGATGCGCGAATGCCGCGGCCGCGCCCGGGAGTCCCAGCAGAACCCGAACCAAAGACGGGAAGATTCGCAGAACCGTGGCCTGCGCGCGCGCCATCGTCGCGATCAAACCGCCCAGTCCGGCGGTGCGCATGTCCACCATGACCAACGCCGCTCCAGCCAACAAGGGCGTCAGGGTGAACTGCAACGCCGCATGGCTGTTGACGGCCCCGCTGAACATCACCCGGTCCGAGGGGCCGATGCCAAACAGGGAAGCACCCCCTAAGGCCAGAAAAGCCAGATTACGCTGATTATGGACGATCAGTTTGGGCGCGCCCGCGCTCCCGGATGTCGCGAAAACGAAGGCCGGCGCCGTCACCGGCAATTCCCGCGGCGCGACAGCCGGCCCGCCCCAGGTCTCGGCCGGGTCGAACCAGGCACAGCCCGGCGGGAGGGTGATACTGCCTGGCGCGCCAACGATCAGCCGGGCACCGGCATTGACCAGGATCTCATGCTGGCGTGCTTCCGGCGCCGCGGCATCCAATGGCACCGCGATCCGCCCGGCGGCAAGGCAGCCCAGCATCGCGACGACATAGGGAATCCCGGCGGGGACCAGCACCCCGACCGGCTCTGCCTGGGCCACGGCCCGGGTATCAGCCGCAAGCAGCCCGGCCGCGAACACCAGCGCCCGATCCCAGAGATCGCCGAACCGGATCTGCCCAGCGGCGTCGATGACCGCAACGGCCTCCGGGGTCCGGCGCACGATATCGGCCAGCTGCGTCAGCAGCGGTATTTCGTAGCGATCCGGGTCAAGTATGCCCATGCCAGGCTGCCAAGCATGATCCGGGACGGCCCGCATAGACATCTCCTATCAGCATTGAAGCCATGTTTGCCATAGCAGCGCCTTGCCGCGCCAGGGACAAAGCGTGCATGCTCCGCCCCGCGCACGTCATGGGAGAGTAGCGGCATGACCACCACCACATTCGTCCTCGCACAGCCCGTTCGCCGGGTGGAAGACCCCCGCCTGCTCAAGGGTGACGGCCGCTATACCGATGACATCGCCCTCCCCGGCATGCTGTTCGGCCTGGTGCTGCGCAGCCCGCACGCCGCGGCGCGGATCGTGTCGCT
>CAIUPC010000673.1 GCA_903900905.1 uncultured Acetobacteraceae bacterium | reverse complement strand
TGCTCGCCAAGTACGGTGTGCCGCTGCGACTGCTGGTGCTGGAGACGTTGTCGGCGTCGGGCTTGATCGAGAAAGAGAACGACAACGCCCAGGCCGCCCAGGCCATCGCCAATCTGAATACGATCGCGCGATCGCTCGGGTTGCTGGTGATCGTCACGCACCACCCGCCCAAGCACGGCGAAGGCACGCGCGGCGCCGACGCCATCCCCTCCAACAGCGACTATGTGCTGGAGATCAACCGCTCCAAGAAGGCCAGCGTGCGCGAGATCACCGTGACCAAGGCCAGGGCTGCCGAAGAGCGCAAGCTCGGGGCGTTCTCCTTGGTCGAGATCGAGATCGGCCGCGACAGCAAGGACCGCCCGGTGACGAGCATGGTCCTGTCCGCCGGCGACGTGAAAGCTGTGGCGCGCGAACGCGAGAATAAGCGGGATGTGAAGATGGTCTTGTGCATCGAGCACACGCTGCTGGACCCGGCGGCGCGGCGGGCCGAGATCGACGGTCGGCAGATGGTCGACTTCGAGGACGTGAAAGCCGAATACCGCGAGCGGTCTGACGACAAAGACCCCAACAACCTTCGCAAGTTTTATCGGGCCTTCCTCGGCAAGCCGACGGTCATCACGGCGGCCAAGGACGGCGATGTCTATATCTGTTTGCAGGAGCCCTTATGAGCGAGCAATTTGTCCGCGTATTCCTATCCGACAACTCGACATTCGACGCCAAGCTGACCACGCCGTGGGAAATCTTCGTCCACCAGTTCGTCACCACTGGCATGGTCATCACGTCCACGGTGCTGGCGACCAAGCCGTTCATCGTCAAGATGGTCGTGCTCGATGCACCGGTCGGCTTCGACGCCCCGAATGTGCTGGCCTTTCCTGAGCCGAAAGGCAGCGCTTAACTGAACAAGGCTAGGTCGTCCTCGCCGTCATCGTTCTCGGCTGCGGCGATAGCCCGGCGCACGCGCTCGAAGCCGTCGTCTTGCGCCGGCCGCAGCAACCCGTCACGCACCCTGGCGGTCGTGGTGAAGATCGACTGCATGGCGGCCTGCTTGGCGTTCATGACGATCTTGAAGTTCGGCGACGCCGGGTCCGGCAGTTCCATCTCCATGACCGACTTGGCGTGCAACAAGGACATGCCCAGCAGCGCGGCGAACTCGTCGGCGGCTTTTAGAAGCTCATGTTCGACGCGTAGCCGTGCTTCTGGATTTGAGGCAATTGCTCTTTCAACCGCTGCCCGATGTCCGGTCTCCAGAACGGCGAAGCCGGAGCCTGGATCTTCTCCAGTATCCGGTAGGCCCTGCTTCGCGACTGCCTCACGCTGTCGCCGAGCCCGCTGGCCACCAGCACGTAGTCCCCCGCCGTCAGCCAACACGGCTTGTCCACCACTTCCCCCGCCTGGTCCGCTGGAGCGCTTCCAAGCTGGAGCTGGCAGGGATGGACGTTTTCCAACATGGACGGCGTCAGGCCCTGAATCGGCACCCCCACCATCTTGTCGATCGGGGTCTTGCCGTAAGGAAACTCCGGCAAGGCCATCACCACTCCCGTCGAGAGCTTGTCTAAGAGCCAGGGCCGCGAGTCGCGCCCGTTTGATAGGTTGGCCAGCCATTCGACGGGGTCTCCCTTGTTGAGGGCCTGCTGGATGTTGAAGGTAGGCCAACCGGGGCGCATCGTAAACTCCAGCGGCCACGGGTCTCCGTCTTCGTCGATGATGCAGTTCACATCGAAATAGCCGGTGTGGCCGGTCCTGACGACCATCTCTTCCAGGGGGCGCAGCACCTTGTCGGCCAGCTTGGACTTGGTGACATAGCGGACCACGGTGCCCATCTCGCCGACGTTCGGCCCGCGGTCGCCGGCCATCAGCGATTTGAACTCCCAATTCTCGCAGAAGCCGCTGTTGAAGCCGTGCGGCCCTACCCAGGCGCCCACGGCCATTTCGCAGCCCTTGACCTTCTCCTGCAGGATGAAGGCGCCTTTGAGTTTGGCCTGCTTCTTCCAGCGCTGCAGCATATAGACCATGTCCGCCGGGGTCTTGCCGACGTAGCTCAAGGACTTGTCGCTCTCGTCGTAGGACGGCTTGGACACGAAGGCCCGACCCTCCTTCTTCACATAGGCGATGGCGTCGTCGTAGCGGGTGAACTCGCGGAACGGCGGCACAGGGATGCCGGCCTTCTTGAAGCGGTCCTGGCCGGTGACGCGGTTCAATTCCCAGGTCGCCGATTCCACGGTGGCGCCGATGATCGGCACGCCTTCCTTGCGCCAACGATCCAGTTCGATCAGGTAGTGGGTGTTGTCCGCCAGCATGACTACGTCGGCCCAGCGCATGTGCTCGCGCCAATCAGCTACCCGCGTGACGAGGCCTTTGCCGACCAGGGCATTGCGGTCGTCTCGCTTGAAGAACCAGCGCACGTCGTGGCCGGACGCCTTGCAGCGCATGGCGAAGTCCAACATGCCATCGGTGCCGTAGTAGTCGACAAGCAGCACACGCATGTTATAGTCCTCGTGTTGCGGCGGCAGGGATAGACCTGCGGAGGCCTGGGCTGATCACCCTACACAGCTTCGCCGTCGCGGGCGATCCTGATGAAGCTCTTGTGGAGGTCCCGGTATGGCGGACCTGTGAAGCAGGAAGGGAGGGCGAACCCGGAGATGAATTGCTGACCTTGACCGGAGGCGATCCGCAACACCTTCATCCGAACAGCGCCTCCACACGCCGGCCGTATTCATCCCAATCGACGCCAAGCTCGGTTGCCAGCCACTTCTCCACGGCTTCGGCGAACATATGCTCCTTGTGGTAGGGCGCGTCTTCCAAGGCCCCCGGATCGGTTTCGTCCGGGTGGGCTTCGTCGAACGCCATCACGTCCGGCTCGGCGATGCCGCGCACGTCGCACAAGGCGGTCTCGATCAGTTCGTGGAGGGCCACCAGCAGTTCCATGCGCCAGTCGCCCAGGTCCGACACTCGGATGATCTTGGTGCCGTCCGCTGCGTCGAAATAGTCACCACAAGTGGCATAGCGCTGCCGGAAGTGAGGGACGGTGTCGATCTGGATTTTCACTGGTCTGCCTGCCGTGACTTCATCTTGGCGTCCGTCCTCTGTTTCTTCTTCCAATCCTGGCGGGCGCGCTTGGACGCGCCGGCCTTGGACCCTGCGATGTCCGTCAGGTAGCGCGGCGCAGGTCGGATGCCCATCATGCGCTCGACGCCGGTCAACTGCGTACCCTTCTCCGGACGCGAGCTTGAGCCGACGCTGATCGGTAGGGCCTGTTCAGCGGCGTAGCCCGCGACCTGACCGGCCTGCGCCATCGGTGAAGCGTTCTCGTCGCGGATCGGCTGCTGCTTGAAGTCCTTGTTGGACAGCAACTCAGCCGCTGATTTCAGACCGGGGTTCATCTTGTTGGCGATCGTCTTACCCGGCCCTTCCAGGGCCCAGGACAGCACGTCCTTCATATAGCCCGGCACGATGGCGCGCTCTGGCTTGCCTGTGGCCGCGTCGGTCCCGCCGGTGCGGTAGGCGAAGAAGTCCTCGCCTTCAGGCATCTCGCCGGTGTGCATGTAAGTAGCCAGGGCATTCTGGGCCATGGTCACACCTACTAGGGCCGCGATGTAAGCAGTCTTATCGGTGATGCCCTTGCCTGTTAGCAAGCCTTTCAGGCTCTTGGGGATCTGCGCGATGCCGCCGCCGATCTCCCGCACGGTGCCGATGTCCCACGACGGCGACAGCGCCAGCACCTGAGCGATCTGGAAACCCGTGCGATTCCAGAAGTTGTTGTTCACCACCAGCTCGCCGAAGCGGTTGTCGATGTTGTCCAGGAGCTGCTGACCATAGCGGGTTTGCTCTGCTTCAGTGGCGCCGGGGTTGGCCTTGAGCCAATCGCCCATCTGTTGCGCCCAGGCTCCGCGCTTCATGTTGGGAATATAGTGTTCGAAGATCGGCGCGGCGGTGGACTGGATGATGTTGCCGGCCAAGTCAGTCACACCCCTGGCGCGCTCGAATGCGGACCCGGTATAGGTCTGCTTCATGGCGTCGGCCAGGTCGCGCTTCAGGGTGCCCCGCAGCGCCGAGCTGAGCATCGATGTGCCTTTGCGCGTGGCGTAAATTTTATCCATGCCCAGGCGCGCGCCGGTCTTCTCATAGATCGAGTTGAGCTTGGTGTTGAACTCTGACGGCGCTTCCAGCCCAAGGATCTCACGCTTCATCTGACCGCCGCGCAGCGCCGTGCGCACCGGCGCTGCCGGTGACGACGCGATCGAGCCCAGACCCTTCACGTCGCCGCGCGAGACCTGCTTCAGCCCCTTGGCGAACTCGGAGACGATGCCCTCCTGACCCATGACGGAAGCGTGGAAGGCCGACAGGCCCAGTTTTATTTGCACCAAGCCGTTCACCGCGGCGCGGGCGCCTCGATAGATAGGGCCGATGTCCCGCTTCGATTCGAGGCCTTTGGAGATGTAGTTGTTATAGACCCGCGCGGCGCCCTCTGGTGCGTACATGGTCTGCGCCGGGGACCTACCGGTGGTCGATCCGTCCGTGACGCGCACAATCCCCGGCTTGCTGGTCTGCACCCCGTCCAACGGAACCCAGCCTTCCGGCTGCTGGCCGGGGGTGAAGAACTTGGCGCCGATCTCGCTACCTTGCATCCCGGTTAAGATTTCCTGGGTCGCCAGGAACTTGCCCATGTTGTCGGCGTAGGCCGACATGGCATCCAGCGGGTTGGCGTAGCGCGGCGTTAGGCCGGCCTTCAGCCCGTCCTCGTAGGTCGGCAGCGATCGCGCCTTCAGGCTGCGGCCGGAGCCCTGCTTGCCGCCGATCGCGCGCTCCACGTCTTCCGGCTTGTTCATCCACATGCGGGCGTAATAGTCCTGCACGAAGCTGGGGCCGTCCTCGCCGAGGGTGTATTCGATCTGCTTGCGGTAGTCCTGCGCGACCTTGCGTATGGCGTCGGCGGACTTCTGGAACTGAGGCTTCAGCGGAACGTCGCCGGTGCTACGGCTTTCCACATAGCGGATAAGCGCTAGTTGATCTTCCGGTGAAGCGTTGCCGACCAACCGCTGATGGACGCCCAGATCGTAGGCAGCCTTGTCTGACTCAATGCCGCGCTTGCCCAGGATCGAGCGGTGCAGTTGCGCGGCAGCGCGGGCGTCGTCGTCCACCGTGGCCGGCGACGCGAGCGCCTTAACCCCCTTGGCCATATCGCGGAACGGCGTGGCCTTCTTCGGCGCAAGCATTTCGGTGGGCTCGGCGTCGGTTTTGGCGGCCAGGGCTTTCTGCAGACGCTCCGGCTTTTGAACCGCGACGGGCTCGCCGGGCCACTTCTCGGTGGGGGAGACCTTGGCCTTCGCTGGAATTGGTTCGCCTGGAGGGCGCATCCGCTCGGCCTCGGCGGCGATCTTCGCTGCGCGCCCGCCGGTGGCAAGTTCCTTGGCTCCGGTGGCCAGAGCCTTCACCCCCTTGGCGATCTTGCCGACCGGCGGCGCCGGGGTGATCATCTCGGCCAGGTCGCCGTACTTGCGATACGGGTCGCCGCCTAGGTATTTACCTTTGTGGTCCGGGTCTTGGATAGAGGATCCGGGCTTGCCGTAAACCGGGTCAATGCGCTTGCCGATCATGTCGCCAACCGCGCCGATCGGGCTGATCGCCACACCGAAGCCAGAGCCGATGTCGCCTACCGTGCCGACGATCTCTTCGCCCAGCACGCGGCCGAAATTGTCCGGCGTCATCTTCTCTTTGGGCGCCGCGCGACGGTCTCGGAGGGACTGCAGGTTCTCGTGCGCACGCTGTTTCGTACCGCCCTTGAAGTCGGCGACGAGTTGTTTTCCTGACCAGGGGTCGGGCGCGGCGCTTACGGCGGCGCCGGGCTGCGCGGTCGCTTTAGGGGCAGGCGATGCAGCTTTAACCGGAGCACCTGGCCACCCAGCGCCTGCGTCTTTACGCGCGCCGGGCCAAGCGCTTTGGACCGGCGACCCCGGCCAGTCTGTCATCGCACATAGACCTGGCCATCCGGCGTTTCATATTGCGTGCCGGGCTTCAGCTTCGCCGCTTCTGCCGGTGTCTTGACCTTCATCGGCGCGGCCGCCCCGCCGGTGGGCTGCTGACCCATGCCGATCTGCGCAGATTGCACACGGGCCTTGGCGCTGGTTCCGGCAACATCACGCGCTGCGCCTGCGCGGGTTCCAGCCACGTCGCGCGCCGCGCCGGCAGCGGTCTCTGCAGCACCCATACGCGCGCCGGCCGCCGTACTCGCTGCGCCGAGACGCGCACCTGCATTGGTGCCGGCCACGCGCTCGCGGGAGCCCGCGTCGAGCTTGGCCTTCTCGATGATCGCGTTCAGCTTGTTGGTCGTCTCTTGAAGCTGAGCCTGGATCTTGTCCTGGTTAATCTGCGACTGCGTGCTGGCGCGAAGCTGAGCGTCTTGCGTCATGGTTTGGGCGCGAAGCTGCGCTTCCTGCAGGCTTATCTGGGCCTTGAAAACCTCGTTGGCCGATTGCATGGCCGTGCGCGTGGTCTGATCGAAGCCCTTGGCTTGCTCGATCATCTGGTCGACAGCCAGGGCCGCGGCCTTCGGGTTCTGCTTCAGGCTCGGGTCAGCCTTCAGCAGCGACGCGTACATCGAGTGGACGCTGTTGCCGATGTCCTGCTGGAAGTTGCCGGTAGGTTGGGCCACGCCACTCAAGGGAGCCCCGCCGGGCGGCACGTTGGGCGCGCCGCCGGGTTGCGCCGGGGGCGGGCCGGGAGCGGGCTGCTGGGGGCCGCCAGGGCTAGGTTGCTGCGGACCACCGGCTTGGGGCATCGGTTGAGGCGCCGGGCCCCCCGGCGGCGCCCCGGCGCCCTGTGGCATCGGCATGGCGCCGGGCATCGGGACTTGCGTCGGCGGTGCGCCGCCGGAGGCCATGGGTCCGGACATATTGCCGCCTTGGGGCATCCCTTCGATGGCGGTCACGCCGCCGGGTGCTTGCGGCATCGGCTGTGGTGCATCACCGCCGCCACCCTGCGCGAGACCATCGGCGGCAGCGAGACCTTCTTTGCCGCGTGCGGCCAGGGCTTGCTGCTGTAGCGCCGCGAGAGCATTGGCCTGCTGCCGCTGACGGATCAGCGAGCCCTGATCCATCCCTTGGGAGATACCGCCTGCGAAGGAACCGAGATCAAAGCCCATCTTGGTCTCCTAGAGCTTCGACGTGAACGAAAACATGCCCGCGAGACTACCGAACAAGTTTCCGAAGCCCGCCGACGATGCCTGCGTGGCTTGGTTGTTGGCCTGGGCCGCGCTAGTCGCTTGGCCTGCCGCGCTGGTGCCTTGGGCCAGATAGGAGCCCTGGTCGGCCGTGGCGGCTTGCGTGAGCGCCCCGGCGGCGTTGGTGCCTTGGACCTGAGAACCAAGGGCGTTGAGCCCGGCTTGCTGCTGCTGCAGGTACAGGTCGTAGGGAAGCTGCGCGGCGGTCGCCTGGGTATTGAGGCCAGCCGTACCTAGGTTCGACGCCGTAGTGGCGGCATTGCCTGCCGCGTTGGCCAGGGTCGAATAGTTGTTTGCGCCGGTGCTGGACAGGTTGGCGACGTTGCCGGCCGCTGTCGACGCGGCGCTATCGTAGGCGCCGAGCGCCGCGATGCCACGCTGAAGCTGGTTGGACTGCCAGTTGGTGTTGAAGTTCTGGCTGGCCTGGCCGGACACTCCGGCAGCATAAGGCGAGCCTGCCACGCCGTTCATGGCGTTGATGGCGTTCTGTTGATCCATCTGCTGCTGGTACTGCTGATTGTACAGCGTGCTCTGGGGGTCGTAGCCCTGCATGAGCGTCTGCAGCCCGGCGATCAGTTCCGGGTTGGACGTGGCCGGAATGTAGCTGGTCGGCATGGCCGCATAGCCCGGCGCCATTGCGGCGGCGCCCTGGCCCAGACCTGCCTGCTGCGTGGCTCCCGCCAGTTGCTGCGGGGCTACCTGGGTGTTGGCCGTGTTCGCCGCGCCCTGCGCCCCGGTCATGGCCTGGCTGAAGTAGGGGTTGTTCTGGACGTTCGACGCGATCTGGGAGAAGGCCGGGTTGACCTGCTGCGAGAGCTGCGAGCCGGTGCTGGCCAGTTGGTTTGCGCCCGACTGGAACGACTGATCAGCTCCCGCCTGATTGGCCGGCTGATAGCCTGTAGGCGCCGTTTGCATACCCCCGCCGCACATCGTCAGAGAACCTTCAAGAAGAGCCTCGCATAGGGCCGATAGCCTTTGCGCACCAGTACGTCCCCTAGACTAGCGCGCCGCTTAGGTTCTGTCGAATGTTGCTCCAGCGTGTCCTGCATCACAGCCTTGGCCCCGCAGTCGGCGGCGAACTTCTCTGCCTGACTTATCAGCTCCAGGCCGTGGCCGCGAAGCTCTGGCGACATATAAAGACCACGGTTGAAGGCCACCAGCGTGTTAGATCGCTGCGTCATCTTCTGCAGCGAGAAAGCTGCGTAGCCCACCAGTTCGCCTTGGGACCACGCCCCTAATATTTTGAGCCCGCCGCGCCGCTCTTCCGCTAGGCACGAGGCCCAGTCAATACCGACGCCCATGATCTCCTGGAACGGTTCAACTTCCACCGAGTGTGCGGTGACGAGGTCTTCCGCACCGGCCGCCAGGGCTTCTGACACAGTCACAGGATGAAAGGTGACGCGGCTACTCTTGGTCGGCATCGGGCTTCTTGATGTCGACGATCAAGTGAACGCGGGGGTAGGCGCTGAAGTTGGTCTCGGAATGCAATATCCGGTGCTCGATCACGTTGAGCACCCCGACGTTCAGCAGCTCACGGAAGTTGCCGGAGTAGCTGTAGGCGTCGTGTGTCGGGACCATGCAGGTCCGCGTGCGGATCACAGTCTGGGCGTACTCGTCTTCTTCCTGGAGCCAGGGCTGGCCGTGGCCACCCGGCAGCATCTCGATCCAGGCTCGGCCAAGCTCCGGCGTCTTGCCGCCCAGAAACGGCGCCGCGCCGGACTGTATCCGGGCCAATACAGCGCGACCACTCTTCCACTCTTTCAGGATCGGCAGGTCGTGTGCATCACCCAAGGCGTCCGTGGCGCGCAAGGTCAGGATGCCGTCCGCCATGCGCTCGCGGTACTTGACGATGTAGTGCGCGGTGAAGGCCGACAGTTCGATGAAGCCGATGGGCTTGATCATGGGTAAGTCGCCCAGGGTAACTGGAAATGCCCGTAGTCCCGGAAGGTTTGCCAGTCGGCGCCGGCCTCGATTGGGACATTCTCGGCAGCAGCCGCCGTCTTCATGGCGAGGACGATCTGGTCGTACAGTTGCAAGGGGGAGTAGGCGACCGCGCTATCCACCCAAGCGGCCAGATCGACCGCGCAGCCGAAGCCTTGCTTGTTGAGTAGGTGACGGGAGTGAAGCGTGGTCGACGCGCCGGACGCCACATTGGCTTGTTCTTCAGCCAGGGTGCGGAGCCCCTGGATCACGGTGAAGTCGACCAGGGTCAGGCCGATGGCGCGTTGCACCACGCGGATCAGATCGGGGTGCGTGCCTTGCAGTCGCTGAAGCGAACGGTCGCCTAGCGAAAACATCAGGCTTCGCGCGGACCTAGCGTACCCGGCGTCGGCGCAGTGCCGGAGCGCGTCGATTCGGCGTTCACCGAAGGGCCCTTCGGCAGAACGCGGGACTTGTCCTGTGTGGCCGGAGGGGTGTTGGTGCCGTTCAGGGAGGGCTTCATGGCGGTGTCCTAGTGCGGCGGGGTTGTCCCGAGCCGGTCTTCAATGCGTCGAAGGCTGATCTTCACATCTTCTACGGCGGCTTTCAAGTCATCCCGCCTGGCGTAGGTGTCCGGGAGCGTGCGCGCCAAATCGTTGTGGCGCTCTCGCTGCTCCGTCTGTTCGTCTTTCAGGCCCTTCAAGATGAGGCCTCCTAACGCCATGACCAGCGCGGCTGCCCCATCTATAAACCCCTGAAAGGGCAATACGCTCCCGACCGGCGACTCCACGAATGCAGCCCTGGCTTAGTTATAGACGAAGCAGGTGCTGACCACAGTGGCGTTCAAGGCCGCCGAGGCGTGGGTGTTCTGGACGTTGAAGGTGAAGGACCCGGCGGCCGGAACCACGTTCACGTCGATGGGGTTGCCGGTCCCGGCATAGCCGACTGGTTGACAGAAGATCTGCGAGACGGCCGTGACCAGGGTGTCGGTGACGGTGACGGTAGCGGCGGTGACGCCGGCCGCCGTGGTCAGGCCCGTGGTCGAGATGTTCAGCCGCAGGCCTTGGCAAGTCGCCGTGGTCGTGCCGGTGCAGGCCACGGTGTAGGCGTTGGCCGGGAAGGCGCCGTTGATGTTGGTGATCAGCGTGTTCGTCGCCGCCAGCGGCGTGTCGAATGGCGTGTTCAGGTAGGGCAGCGGCGCGGCGAAGGCCGGTGCCGAAAGGCTGCACAGCACCAGGGCTGCGATAAGGAAACCGCGAAAGAAGTTCTTCATGATCGAGCCCCTGAAAGGTGTTGGTGGACAGTGCCACAACCGTGGTCGTTTGGTCAAATCAACCAACCCTCGCCAGTTTCACCGGCTCGTGGTTGTCGTTCGTGCCTACGCCGGTAGTGGGGAGTTGGTGTGGGGGGCCGGAACCTGTTGGGGTATAGGTGATGACGATGAGTCCATACCCCCCGGTGCCCGCGGCCGAGTATCCACCGCCGCCACCGCCGCCGCCGTATGTACCGCCCTGGCCGCCGAAGCCCGTAAAACAACTGTCGGGTGTTATCGATGATCCACCACCGCCGCCGCCTGGGCCGTGCGTACTATCAAAAGCCGTGCTGCTACCCCCGTTGCCGCCGCCACCGCCCGGAGCGGTAAGGCCGCCGCCGCCTCCGCCACCACCTGAAGTACCACCAGAGCCGCTGCCACCTGAAATACCACCAGAGCCGCTACCACCGCCGGAAGTACCCGTACCGCCCGCGCCACCTGCCGCTCCGATGCTATTCGCCCCGGAAGTGGACGAACCGCCGTTTGATCCTCCACCGCCGCCGCTGCCGCCACCCACAAAAGCGTTCCCGCCGTTCTTACCCGCCCCGGAGGGGCCAGCAGCGCCGCCGCCACCGCCTCCAGCCGTTGCTACCCCGTTCCCGCCATTGCCGCCAGAGTAAGTAGTAGACCCGACACTATTCGCCGCGAGACCCCCGCTGCCGCCCGTATTGCCCGAAGCGTCAAGGCCTAAATCCGCTGCCAAGACGGCACAAGTATTCCAGCATGTTAGTAGGCCACTGTACGGTGTCCCTACTTGGATCGTAATCGAACCGGACGACGCTTGGTTAACTACTTTGGCATAAGCGCCACCGCCGTTGCCGCCGTTAGCGATGCCTCCCGATCCCCCGCCAGCACCAAGAGCTTCTATACTGTTACTAGCTGCGTTCCAGTTACCCGGCGTTGACCACGATGTACCCGATGTCAAGAAAATTTGCGTTGCGTACGCGGGGCTCGCTAGTAGTAAGTAAGCCCCAAAAACAGCTAGAAAGCGTTTCATGGCTCCCCCGTTGGCTTACCCGAATATGGGTCAACGCCGAACTTGGCCGCCTCTTCGGGAGTATAGAGCGGCTTCATGTTAGCGGGCCATACCTCTTTCGGCAGGTATTTTAAGTACAAGTCGCGCGGCTGTAGGGTTTTTAAGTCGACAATGGGCACCCGTTGTTGAACCGCGCCGACCGGCGAAAAGGCAGGGTCGTCCAACTCTTTATCGGTGTCCGGCACGACCACCATGCGCACCTGACCGGACGTACCGTCATACACGATGGCGCCCACGGTCTGCGCCAGAGCAAGCGATGGAGCCAGGGCCAGGAGCCCAGCCATAATTAAGTGTTTCATGATCAGAACTGCGTATAAGCCACGGAGCCCGAAATCTGGACACCGGCAGACGTGAGGATGCACAGGGCATTGGAAGCCGGCACGACAAGCACCGGACCCAAGCCTGAGCCAGTGGCAATGCCGGAGTTCGCGACCAGAGGGAGCGCGCCGGTCAGCACCGTGGTGCCGGTCCCGCAGTTGGAGCCGGTACCATATTCAAACGTCACGTTGCCTGTGCCGCCTGCGATCAGGCTGTAAGCCGTCACGTAGATTTTCTTGGTGGACGACAGTGCGACGATCTGCGTGGTCGTGGCCGTCGAGATGCTGACCGAAGCGGAGCTATCGGCCTGGATAAGGCCCGTCAGGTTGCCCGCGCTGTTGGCGCCCATGAAGGACGCTTTGGCAGGCACAGCGGAGCCCGTGGCGCTTGTGGAAGCGTCCTGAACGCCGTTGGTCGTGCCGGGCGTGGTCTGGTCAAGGCCAACTTTGCCCATGAGGTTCGTACCGGCGGGGATCGAAGCGGAGCCTGCCACCGTCGCGCTGTCAGTGGCCACGGTCACACGCTGAGCGCCGGTGCCGGTCGCGCCGGTGCCGGTCAATACCGTCACCCCGTTGACCTGAGCCGTGTTGACTGACTGATTGGCCGTCAATGCGCCGATAGTGTTGGCCCCTGCCGCCAGAGTGACTTGGCCCGTGCTGTCTGACGCCAAGGTAACACGCTGCACGCCGGTGCCTGAGACGCCGTTGCCGGTCGTAGTCGTCACGCCATTGATCTGAGCGACGTTGACCGCCGAGTTGGCAGTGATGCTCACGGTCCCTGAAACGGGCTGTGTCGTGGCAGAAGCGTCAGTCCGCAGCGCGCCGGCCGTGGTCAAGCTAAGGGGCGAAGTCTGAGCTGTCGTGTAGGTCGGCGATCCAGTGGTGACAGCTCCGACGGCTAGAGTCCCGGATTGCCCGCTTGTCGTGGAGCCCTGCGCAACCGCGAGCTTAGCCAGGGTTGTTTCGGTGGAGGCTCCGGTCGGGAGGCTTACGGTGCCTGAGACATTCGTGATATTCCACGTTCCGCTTTGCGCGGCATTTACGCCGAAGGCGGTATTGTCTGAAGCAATCGTAACGCGTTGAGAACCAGTGCCCGTGACGCCGTTGCCGGTTAGGGTGGTGACGCCATTGACCTGAGCTACGTTAACCGAACTGTTGGCCGCGAGAGAAGTGACGGTGCGGAGATTGCCAGCCGTATCCAGGCTGAGCGGGGCCGTTTGCGCGGTAGTGTAGGTCGGAGCGCCCGTGGTGACGGCGCCCTGGACCAAGGGCCCGCTCTGGCCGGACGTGGTCGAACCTTGAGCCTGGGTCAGCTTGGCGAGCGTGGTTTCCGTCGACGCGCCCGTAGGCAGGCTGACAGTCCCCGATACGTTCGTGATGTTCCAGGTCCCGCTTTCAGCGGCGTTGACGGTGAAGGCCGTATTGTCGCTGGCGATGGTCACGCGTTGCGAGCCGGTACCTGTGACGCCATTGCCCATGAGCGGGGTCACGCCGTTGATCTGGGCCTCGTTGACGGCGCTATTAGCGGTGATCGATACAGTCCCGCTGACGGGCTGGGTGGCCTGCCAAAAGGTGCCTGACACCGGCTGGGTGACGGCGCTGCCGTCCACCTTGACCGCGGTGGCGTTCGCGGCGGTGTTGGCCAGGGAGACCTGTAATGGTGTGGTGCTGGTGCCCACTTCCGTGCCAGCAGCATTGCGCAGGTTGCTGAACAGGGCGCGGTTGGCGGTGACTTGGAACACGCCTTGCTGGCCCGTAGTCAGCGGGTTGCTTGTCGCCGTGGTCTGGTAGAAGCCGCCCGAACCGGCGAAGAGAGACGTACCTGCCGTGAAGGAGGCTTGGTCGGCCGTGCTCACGCCGGAACCGGAACAGTTGGCGCACTGGACGTTGAGGTTGTTGGAGGTGGAGGCGATGACGTTGCCCGAGCCGTCCACGATCTGGGTCTTTTGCGTGCCGCTGGTCAGGTTGGCCGAGGTCGCCAGCGCCGACGTATTGAGGTTCGTCCCGGCATTGGCCGTGACCGTGCCGGAGATTGGCATGGCGGTGCCGCTGGCGATGCCTTGGACCGAGATGACATCGGTGGAGGAAACACCGGCGGTCCCGAGAGCGGGCTGTTTAGCGGCTGTCGCCGCGCCAGTGGGGAGGGGAAGAGACGCGGCAGAAACCGCGAATGTTCCTGATCCCGCATTGGCGGTCACAGTGCCGGAGACGGGCTGCGTGGTCTGCCAGAAGGTCCCGCTGACAGGCAGAGCGGTGCCGCTCGCCACACCTTGAACGGAGACAACGCCGCCAGCGGGAGTCCCCGCCGTACCGCCACCGGCCACAATGGTTCGTCCAGCGCTGTCACCCAACGCGCCAATCAGGTTGGAGCCATTGAGCAAGCCGCCATAGGAGGCGGACGCAGGAGCCGCCGACCCCGTCGCGCCCACAGCCGCATTGGAGGCGGTGATCGACCCGGAGATGGGAACAGGATTGGTCGCCGACACTGGCTGCAGATTGGCGCCAACGAGAATACCGATTTGGGTTGAACTGGTCGGAGCGGCTGCGCCATTGGTTCCGACGCTGGCGTTACTGCCGCCCCCACCCCCCGCCGTCGTGCAAAGCGTGAGCGTCGTGTCCTGGGTGATCGTGTAGCTGCTGCCGACCACGGGGGTCTGGCCGGGGGTGCCGCAAGCGACCACCACCTTCGCGGACACGTTGTTCTGCGCCAAGGCCGGCGCGGCGATCTGCAGCAATGACAGCGCCGCGATCAGTCCAAGAATACGGCGCATGGCGCGCTCCCCTTTAAGTTCGACCGGAACCATAGCGCGCAGCTTCCGCTTCGTCCAATCAGGACATCTTCATGATAAAAGCGGAAGCATAATACGGCGGTCGGTTGTCCGACCCGGTAGCAGTGTGCGCGTGCGCAGCGCCCCCGCCTGCATTCTGAGTCGTGATGCCTGTCGCGGCGTTCTGGTTGGTGATTCCAGTTGCGGCGGCGTTCATCGTCATCCCGGTGGAGGCGGCGTCAGTCGAAAACTGCGTCGGTCCTCGCGTCACCGTGCCTGCCCCGCCGAGGTTATTAGTCACCCCGTTCTGGCTACCGCTAACGCCTTGAATAGTATGGACGTGAGTTGGATCATTAAGCCCGTGAGCGTGCGTCGGATCATTGACGCCGTGGGTGTGCGCCGGGTCATTGACGCCGTGATTGTGGGCGGGAAGTTCCGGCACGGTCAGAACATGGCCGGCCACCGTAATCGTCTGCGTGATAGATCCGCCGGTGGCGCCCACCGCATAAGCCCCGCCTGCGCCGACCTGGAAAGTGTCGCGCTTATCTGGTGTGCCGTTGGTGCCGTCGCATAGCTGCCAGGGCGCCGGGATCGAGGCTACCGATCCGCTCCACTCCGCAATGATGCCCACCGGCAACGCGGCGAGCACGGCGGCGGCAATGGCAGTCGTCACATTGGCGTTGACCTGGCTGACGATGAAATTGAGATCCGCCATGACCGCGTTCGCATCTGCGGTCGTGCCGTTGGTCAAGGTGTAGGGTAGTGAGCCGATGATCGTAGCCATATGAACCCCTAATACCAATAATGTTCTTCTACAATTATGTAGCCGGTGCCACCCGCCCCTCCAGATGAACCTCCGGTACCTGCGGTTCCAGCCGCTCCCGCCGCGCCGACAGCCTCGGAATAGGTCGCGCCAACCGATGTTATGATCGCGTCCACGAAGCCGCCAGAGCCACCGCCAGCGCCGGGGAAGGCCGCCACGTTGTTGCCGCTCCCGCCGCCAGAGCCGCCGCCGCCTGTATTTGTGGAGCCAGCTATCCCCGCTGACAAATAGGTTACGGCCGCAGCGCCGCCACCTAGAGCCGAACTCCCGCCCATGCCGCTGGCGTTAACATCGTTGCTGAGGGTTTGGGCTGCTGCTCCGCCGCCGCCGCCGCCCGACAGGGCCAAGCCGGTCGCGCCTGCGGCAATGCTGGCCGTACCGCCACCGCCACCGCCGCTCGCGCCCTGGCCGCCACCACCACCACCATTAGCTGCCAGAAAAGCCGTTCCAAATGTCGTATTGCCGCCGGTGCCGCCGGTGCCACCTGAGCCGGTGCCGCCGCCGCCGCCACCGCCACCGCCGCCGACCATGCGAACCCTGATCCATGTCACGCCGGCTGGCTTGGTGTAAGTTCCAGAGCCTGATGTGAAGATTTGCTGCGTGGGCGCCGTGACCGTGGTTAAGCCGGTTCCTCCTGCTGAGACAGGAAGTGTCCCGGCAGTTAGCGCGCCTGCTGATGTCGAGTATATGGCGTTGTTCGCGGCAGCGAAAGTCGTCAGTCCCGTACCGCCTGCCGCGACGGGCAAGGTTCCCGCCGCCACAGCGCTGGACGATGTCGAGTATATGGCGTTGTTCGCGGCAGCGAAAGTCGTCAGTCCTGTGCCGCCGTATCCGGTAGCCAGCAACCCTGCCAGGGTGATCGTCCCGCTGGTTGTCACGGGCCCACCGCTGGTCGTCAAACCCGTGGAGCCGCCGGAAACACCTACGCTAGTCACAGTGCCTGAGCCGGCCGCCGCCCATGCCGGTACGCCCCCGGCCAAGGTCAGCACATAGCCGTTAGACCCAGCGGCGAGCTTGGATAACGTATTGGCCGAGGACGCATAAAGCACATCGCCGGTGGTGTAGCTGGTCAGTCCTGTCCCGCCATAGATCGTGCCTATGGTCGTGCCATTCCAGGCGCCCGACGCCAGCGTTCCGACGCCTGTGATCCCGGAATAGGTCCCTGCAACACGCGCAGAAGCCACGGTCCCGGATGTCAGGTTTGTTGCGTTCAAGTTCGTCAGCGCGGCGCCGCTCCCGCCAGCCAGGGCCGTTAGGGCAGCAGAATAGTCCTGCTTAGCAACGAAGGCAGCATTCAGCGTCGCCGCCTGGAGCGTCTGGCCCGCGGTGAAACCGGGGCTGGTTTGGGCGGCGGCCGGAAGCCCGGCCAGCAGCAAGCTACTGAAGAACGTCCGTGCTATCCAACGTCGAAAGATCGAGGATGAAGGGCGAAGGCGGGACTGGTGCATAGACATAGGGTGTCCCCAATAGGTAGCCGAGTTGCTGGTAGCGGAAATAGCTGTTGCCGATCTTCAGCCCTGGAACACAGGAGCCCTGAAGGATCTGTGACGCTTGCTTATACACCAACGGCGCAGTCCACGGTATCCGGTACTGCCGTAGTGCGCTCTGGGCGCCAGACCACACGGTTCCGCCCCAGGTAAAAGCACCCCACACCGTTAGCGAACCGGAGGTTTGCAGCGTCGTGGTGTTCAGGTTGTTGTCGTTCTCGTCGACCGCCGTCACCGTCAAAGTGTAGCCGCCAGGCATGGCCAGGGCCGCAGCCGACTCCACCAGGGCGTTCTCGTGCATCTCCTGGTTATCTGGGAGCAGAGACGTTTGATGGGCGAACTGCAGCGGTACGCCATTTTCCGTGTAAGTGGTCGCTGAAGATGCCTGCACGTCGCTCTTCCACGTCGTGCCGGGGATGCCTGCCGGATGCACCACGAAGGTGCCCTGCCAGGGCTGGATCAAGCTGGCGGGGAAGTTGTGCGGGCCGCTCCATATTTTGCGCGTGACATCGTACCAGTATTCCTGGAAGGGCGTCGATGGCAGGTAGCCGTTCTGCACACTGATCCGCAGCACGTCAGCGTTCGCTGCGGCGCAGATGCGAGAAGGGTAGGACGCGTACAGGAAAGGGATCGTCACGCCTTTACCGCTATCACCGATAGGATCGGAGACCTGGCCGGCAAAGGTGACGACCCGGAGGCCTTCGGGGGACACGAAAGCCAGGCCGAAGTTGGTCGGCGCGATCGAGAGCGGCGCCAGAGTGCCTGTGGCGACGTTAAGCACGTTGACCGCCAGGTTGGTCGTGGCCTGGTCTCCGGTGATCTGCTGCAGTGCCGAGATGCCCTGGAAAGCGAGCACAGCCTGGATGATACCGCCGGTGATCGGCGAGGACAGCGGCAATGCCCCTAGCGCCGTCACGGGCAGGCCGTTGCCGAAGACAATAGCTTGGTCGGCGTTGGTCCGGTTGCAAGCCAGCAGGGAGTCGGACCACGCCACGCCATTGCCGACCGCGTAGTAGGCCCGCCCGTTGAACTGGACGACGCTAACAGGCACGGACGGCAGGTTGTAGATGTTGGTGTCCCCCGCGCCCCACTGAGGGGCTGCAGCGGTGCCCCCGGCGATCGTGGTGGCCGACGTGGTGCTGCCGGTCGCCGCAGCGCTCATGATCGCCGACAAGCCGCCTACCGCGATCGAGACGATTGTGGTTCCGGCCGGCACGTCGGCCTTGGTGATGACCTGCCCTGGCTGGACGCCGGATGTTAGCAGATTCACGGCGCTGGCCAGGGTAGTCGTGCCGTTGGTCGTCGTGCTGCCGGTGTAGCTGAAGCTGGAAATATCGAACCAGCCAAACTTAGTCGCGCCGCCGGGGAAGCCCGGATGGCAGACCACAATGCGTGTGCCGACCACGGCCATGATCGGCGGAACCCAATTACCGGATGTCGCCGGGCTGGTGGGCACGTTGGCGGCTGTGATGCCGCTCACGGTCAAGAATGTGCTGGTGGCCAGGTTGTAGGCGTATGGCTGATCTTTGCCGGCGTGGAGCCCGCTGGCAATCATGCCGTATTCGATGTTGCCGATCACCAAGGAAGCCGACACGAAGCCTGGCGTGGTGAAGCCGGGGAAGGCGCTGATCTGCACTGCCGCCGGCCGAGGGACCCAGCAACTTGCTGTGTCCTGGGCGGGAATCAGGTTGACGAGCTGCTGCATGGCGCCGGGGAAGGTATTGGTGCCGTCCACGGTGTCAGAGAGACCTACAGCCTTGAAAGTGAGCGGCTTGCTGTTGCGAAGGGCCATGCCATCACCAGCCCACGGTCTTCGTGTTGCTCAAGGTCGTGTACGCCCGACCAAAGCGGCGGCGATCCAGCTTGATCGTCGTGGCGCGGTTAGAGCGGTTGTCTTTGAGCTTCAGGTACTCGCGCAGCATGTTGTCGGCGTCGGACATCCAGGCTGGCTCGCGGGTGTCGTCCGACAGGCCCATCAGTAACGACGAGAGCTTCTTGCGCAGGTAGCCTTGGTGCGGGAACCAGGGGATGACGGTGCTGGTCTCCGGGATGACGATATCCGGCATCTGGGCGAAGTAACGAATTGTTACAGGGTATGTCCCGCTCGGCGGCGAATAGACATAGCACACCGGGGTCGTGTCACCCTGCTGCGCTTCGTCGCCGGGGCTCATATCCGTGGCGATGATGTAGGGGTAGCTCTGCGTCCCGGCCTGCTGCACCATCATGTCGAACTCCGACAGATCGCAAGGGATCAGCGGATAGACCACGCCCGTGCCGGGCAGCGTCCAGAAGGCGGCCTTCTCGTCCTTCATGCGCAGGAAGTCGGCCGGCAACGGATACGGCCCCGAGCCGTAAATGCTGTTGCCCATCAGGGCGACTTGGCCGGGGTTGAAGTTGAAATAGAAGGTCTTGGCGGCCAGCTCGAAGTCGTAGGTGCGGCACAGATCGCCCAGCAGCATGTTCAAGAACAGCCCGGCCTGCTGTGTGAAGCCGGGCACTTTTGCATCTTGGCAGGATAGCGCGACGATCTGTGCAGCGGTCAGGGCCATGTCTAGCCCCCGGCCAACTCCTGGCACTTCGCCAGGTGGGCCTCCTGCGAGGCGATCGCCGTCTCGTAACGCTCGATCGAGATGTTCAGGCTGCGCTCGGCGGCTTCCCGCTCCGCATTCGCCTTGTCGATCTCGCCTTGGGCGGTGTCGAGCCCGATCTGGTAATCGTTGTCGAAGTCGGCCAGGGCCTTTTCGCGGTGAACTGAAGCCTCTGCGATGGCCTTGTCGACCTTCTCCAGGTTAGACGCCGCGGCGCCGCGAGGCATGTAAGCCGTCAGCCGGCCGGAGCGCGCGTACTCTTCGGCGCCGGCATTCCAGATTTTCTGCTTGGCCTGCTGCATGGACAGGATCGAAGCGTCGATCCCGGCTTGGAACTCCTTGCGCGCTTGCTCGCGGTGCTTGACGCGCTCGTCCAGTTCGACCTGACGCAGGGCTTGCTGGTGCTCGTGCTCGGCGCCAACGCGGGCGCGATCCTCGCGGAACTGCGCCAAGGTCTCGCGCTGCTTGCGCAGGTCAGCCTCGATCTCGGGGATCTCGGCCTTGGCCTTCAGGCGGTCGGCGAAGCGGCAAAGCCGGTCCAGACGTGCATTGACCACCGGATCGGGCTCGTCGCCCTCAAAGCCGGTCTGAAACGTGATCTGGCGGTCGCTGGCCAGGGAGACGACCAAGGACACGCCGGTGGCGATGTTCTTGGCGTCAGGGTACAACGGCTGCACCTTCTCGCTGGACTCACGCATCGAAGCGCGCCGGGGCATTGGCGATGGCGCCGTTGCGGCCGTTGATCACCGAGTGCCGCTTGTTTTGAAGCTGCTGGGCGATCGACTTGCCTTCGGTCTGGTCGTCCGCGCGCCAGGCGCGCTGCGACTGTTCCGACAGCGACCGGGAGATATGGCGAGCCACATCATAGGTGTAGCCATGCCAGTAAGGCTCGCCGTTGACCGCGATCCACGGCGCCCACTCGGGCAGATCAACCGTGAACTTGACCGGTTCGTCTTCCGAACTGATGCCGGTGGTCAGGCCTTCTTCGACCCGCAGACGATGGGTCTCGCGGTCCTCGACCTCCTTCATGGCGTTGACGCGACGTTCCTTGTCGATCTTGGACCGCGCCTTGGCCTGGGCTTCCAGGACTTCGGCGTTGGTCAGGATCGGGTGGAGGCGCATCTCCGGGGCCGCGGCGTCAGCCGGCAGGCCCAGGAAATCGTTGGCGTCAATGTCATCGTCCGGCTTCTTGGGAGGCACGGGAAGCTCCTAGCTGTGGACCCACGCGGCGTTCGCGATGGAGTTGGCCGACACTAGGATGGGCCAGCCTTGACTGTCAACGCCGACGAAGTCGCCGGGGAGGACCTGCAGCACACCCCGGTTGGGGATAAAAAGCTGGCCACCCTGGAAAGCGCCGCCCAGCAAAGAGTGGGCGTTGCCGAGATCGTCCTTGATCCGGTTTTGGATCGAAGCCTGATCAGCGGCGGCCATGCCAGAGTTGTAGCCGGCCAGGTACTTGAGCGCGACGAGCGAAGTCTGGGCCGTCGTGCCGAGCGTGATTGTCGCCATAGGGCTAACCCCCGCCCGTGGCGAAGCCCTGGAGCTGGCCGAGGTTGGCCAGGACCTGGGCTTCTAGATCGGTGGTCATGGCGCCGGTGATCGCCGTGTTGAAGTTGGCGGCGGTCGGCGCGTCGCCGCCCGGCACCAGCACGATGGACGACTGCATCATCTTCAGGCGCTGGGCATCCGGCACCGTCATGGCGCCGGCGCCATCGGGAAGCCAAACCACATCGAGAGAGTATTTCAAACCGTAGGCCATGAAGCCCTCCTAAGAAACCTGTTGCAACCCGTATAAAGCTATGCCACTCTTAACTCGTTCAGCCGAGGAGAATGATAATGCTCAAAACCTGCTACGCTTGCAACGAAGCCAAGCCTGCAAGCGAATTTTACCCCAACAACCAGAAGGCTGACGGCCTCTCGACCTACTGTAAACCTTGTTTCCGCGCGAAGCAAAGCGCCTACAAGCCGCGCAAGGTAGCGGTAGAAGAAGCACACCCCGAGGGTATGAAGCGTTGCAGCAAATGCGAGTCCTGCAAACCTCTGGACGCCTTCGGCAAAAACCGCACCACCCGGGATGGCCTGCAGTATGCCTGCAAGACCTGCAGCGTGGCTGCGGTCACGGAGAGTCGGCACAAGGACCCTACGTCGCACCGCCGATCGAGCAAAAACTGGCGCCTGAACAACCTGGACCGCCACGCAGATAACCACGCAAAGCGCCGCTATGGCCTGGAGCACGGCAGCTATGCCGAGATGCTGGAATCTCAAGGCGGCAAGTGCGCGATCTGCGAAACCTCCGATACCGGAAACACTAAGCGCTTTCATATAGACCACTGCCACGACACGAACAAAGTCCGAGGCTTGCTCTGCACTAATTGCAATACAGGCCTCGGACAGTTCAAGCACAGCGAAGATCTCCTTGAGAAAGCTATCGGCTACCTAGTATTGAAAGGCTAGCCGAAAGAAGTGCTGTATGCGCTGACGCTCTCAATGCGCGCCATAAACTGGACATTGCTTAACAAAGTCCCGTAAAACGCTTTCCATCCTACGATTCGGAGTTGATTCAAGGGGTCTGATTTGTCCGCGTTCTTCAGATACGTGAACTTCACGTTGTCCAGTTCGACCTGGGCGTAGGCGCCCCGGCCCATGATGAAGGTCGGATACACCGTCAAGCCGGTCGCGGGCGCCGCGGGCGGCACTTGCGTCATGCCAAGGCCCGTGATGATCACGGTCTGGCCGGGGGCCAGTTGCACGGCCTGGCCGATGTAGGGTCCGGTGGTCGGGCCGGCCGCCGTCAGGCCGAGCTGGGCCGGGCTGGTCGTGGTGCCGATGTAGATGTTGAAGGTAAAGCCGACCAGGGCCGGCAGCACAACCGAAACCGAGCCGTTCGGGCCGGTCACGTTGGCGGCGGTGGACACCTGATAGATACGGCTCTCGTACTGGTTCTGCGTGTCCGACGCCGTGACGATGATGTAATAGGTCGAGTTCGTCGCGAGGTTGCCCGCCGTGCCGGCCGTGCCGTTGATCTGCGCCACGCCCGTGAAGGACGGGACCATGTTGGTCTTGCAGAAGCGGATACCGGACCACTCGCCGGCCTCATAGTTGTAGAGGCGGTTCAGATCCGAATAGGTCCAGGCCAGCTTCACGTCCGATTGTTGGCGGAAGTCGGCGACCACGGCGTGGTGGCAGATAGCCACATAGTGCGGCATCGACCGGGGATCGGACGAAGCCTTGGTCGGGGCGCCGGCGTCAATCTTGGTGTCGGTCATCTCGTCGCCCATCCAGCGCGGAGCGCCGAGGGTTTCCAGAGCCATGTCGGTACGGATGACAGTCTGGCCGTCCAGCACGTCACCAGCGACCAGGGCGCCGCGCGAGCCGCGTGAGTTGACGTAGTTGACCTGGGTGCCGCCCATCAGGGCGTTGAAGGTGTTGCGCTCCAGGGTTTCCGCGAGTTGCAGGGCCACCAGTTCGGTCGCCTTCTTGAACAGCGGGTGCTTGATGGTCATTTCGGCCACGTCGGTAATCGTGACCTTGTCGCCCCACTGCAGGGCGGTAGCGGTGACTTGCTGGATGGTCATGGTCTCGCCGATCGGCGGGACGCCCTCGCTCAGCGGCGCGAAAGGCAGCGGCAGGCGCTGGTAGCGGGTGGCGGTGTAATTGACGCCGCGGCCCTTAGGGATGCCTTCGGACTTGTCCGCGAATTGGAACGCGACAAGCTGGCGGCGCGCGAGCGGCAGCGTCTTGTCGGCGATATAGCCTTCGATGTCGGCTTGAAACTGACTAGCCTGGTTGGTGGCCATCTGGCATCCCCGTTCAGGACGGGGAGCGGAAGGCTACCCCATCACAGTTGATAATTCTCTATGCGCTTGTCGCGCTTAGAGGAGTCCCCGCCTCGCCGATCGCTCGGCGCTGCGTCCGCCCGACCATTAGTAGGCCGGGTGGTTTGCCTGTCGCGATTGGCGCTCGCAGCTTTCTGCGCGCGGCCGGTCGCTTTGCCTTCGTTCGCCAGGGCTCGATCACCGATCACCCAGCGCAAAACCGTTTCTCGGGGCGCCGTCGTGCCGGCCTTGCGCATATCCGCTAGACGGGCTTCGACTTCGTCCTTCAGCTTCGCCGCCACCGGCTTGCGGGCGCAGAGCGCGTCGTAAGCGGTTCGGTCGGCTGCCTCCTGGCTTTCCCAGCGCATCTGCGCGATTTGGGATTCCATTCGGCGGCTGTCTTCCTGCCGCAGCACCTCGGTGCGTTCCCACGGCTCAAGCTGAGCCAGGCGCTGTTCGCGTTGTGCGGCGGTTTCCTGCGAAGCAGCCGGGGCGGCGCTGCGCGCCTCCATCGCCGCGAGCCGTTCGCGAAGCTCGGCGGCTTCACGCTTGGCTTCGGCGGCGGTGCGGGTGGCGGCGGCTACGCGGCTTTCGCCGCGGCTCTGTTGCCGTGCAGGAGGTTCGTCGTCCTGGTTGTCGTCATCAACCTCGTCGAGGTCGGCGTCAGGATCGACATCGTCGACCTCGTCATCTTCGGGAGGCTCGTCGAGGGAGAAGTCCTCGTCCAGATCATCGGCTTCGTGGCCTTGATCATTCTCAGGCGCACGGAACACCGTGGAGCCCATGAGCATCCGTCGAAACATGGTCGTCCTTCCAGCCGGTATCGCCGGCAAATCGAGTGCTGCCCGTTATCGTTGCGGGCTCCGAAGCTTGAGGATTGTATCAGGCTTGGCCGAATGTCAACTCAGCTACATCTTTCGCGGCATCGGCGTAGCGCCCGCCTTGGGCATGGAATCAGGGTGGATGGCGCCCGCCGGCTGCTTGCCTTGGCGCGGCATGGTCGGTTGACCGCCCGGTGCTGGCCCTGCGCCGCCCCCCGGCCCGGCGCCGCCGGCGGGCTGCGACTGCTGCGCCGCCATGACCTTAGCCTGCATCTGCTGCTGGTGAAGCTGGATGTGCTCGCGGAAGGTTCCATGCGGATCACCACCTTCTTGGACGCCGGCCAGGTGAACCTGGATGTGCTGCATGTCGTCGTCACCAGGGTGGACCGCCACGCGGAAGCCGTGGTCGAGCATCATGTTCTCTTGCTCAGGATCGACCGAGATCACCGTCTTGCGCTTGAAGATCAGCGGCGCGATCCGCGGACCAAACACGTTTTCCGTGCCCTGGACGATCATCGGCGAAATATCGAGATCGTAGTTCGGGTAGGCCGTGGGCGGTAGCTCCTTCACTACGTTAACCCAGGCAATTTGCTGCTGCATCTGCGCGGCGTTGCGCGCCGACTCCACGCCGTACCAGCGAAACTCGAAGCGCTTGTTGAGCTGCAGAGGCTCAACCTCTTCCATGTTGGCGCGCAGACCCATCTCGCCATAGATGCGCACCGTGATCTCGTGGTCGCGGAACTGGTGATCGTATTCGGCAAACCGCTGCACCGTTGGCGTCAGGATCTCTTCTTCCAGGTTGGTCACGGCGTCGGCCGTCGTGAGGATGTCGACCTGCTGCTCGTTGGCGATCTCGGCCTGGTTGCGCTTCTTGGCCCCGCCAGTCTGCTGAGGGATCATGGCGGGATTGACGCCAAGGGTCTGGAAGATTTGCTGCTTGATCGCCTCGGCGCGCTCGATGGCTGAGCGCCACAGGTCGGGGAACTCCACGATCTTGGTGTCGGCCGGGCTGGTATCCCACACGGCGCCCAGGCCGAGCACCATCGTGTCGACACGCGGGTTCTTCAGGGGGTCGGTCATGATGATGGGCATGGCCGAGAAGTGCGCGGTGTCGGCGCCTTCATTGATCGTGTCGTTGGCGAAGATCTGCAGGTCGGCCACGGCGCTGACCGGCGGCATGCCCTTGAACACCCCGGCGACCTTCTCGGTCGGCGCGGAGATCACCGGGCAACGGTCATTCCAGAAGGGGTTGCGGCGATGGCTCAGATAGCGGTCGTCACCGGCCCAATAGGTCCGGCACAGACGCGGCTCGCCTTCGACCTTGGCGATGTGCCAGGTCTCATAGACCAGAGCGGTCTTGCCCTTGGACTTGATGCCGGCGGCGTCCGCCATCTTCTTGGCGGTGTCGACCTTGTCGTCGTTGCGGACGGCGTTCATCGCCTCGATCAGGTCTTCGCCCTGGTCTTCCTCGATCTCGCCTTGAGCGATCAGGGCCTTGATCTTGCCGGTGGTCCAGCGGCGCATGACCGTGACGGAGCCGCCGCAGTCCAGGGCATCGTCGATCGAGGACGCCGTGACCGGCATCACCAGCAGATCGGCGTCGGACAGAACTTCCACGTCCGGAGCCTCGTCGACGATCTCTTCTTCTTCCACGTCGTCGACTGGACTGGCGGCTTCATTGGGCAGGCCGTCGGTGGTCGGCTGGCGCTGCGTGCGGAACACCGACGCGCGCTTGTGCTCCTTCCAGGAGACATAGATCGAATACTGGCCTTCGATGTCGCCGTTGCGGATCAGCGCCGGCATGATCCGCGTGCGCATCTTGGACTGGCGCACATAGCTTTCGATCAGGGCCTGGGTGGCGAAGGGCGGGTCGGCCTCGCCGGTGGTGACTTCCACATAGCGGCCGGACTGCGGGAACATCTGGTTGACGAAGCGTGTCACCCGCGCGTCGACCGCATCCTTGACGAAGGGCACGAAAATCTTGGAGTTGCCGGCGTAGAACTGCTTATCGCCCAGGCGGCAGTGATACAGGTCCCAATTGTCCATCAAGTCTTCGGTGCGCGAGCGCTGGTCCTCGAAGCCTTTTTCAACATCAACGAACAGCTTCTTCAGCTTGCCCTTGACCTCCTCGGTCAGAGGCAGTTCGTCGGCCCGGCCATGCAGGACGCTGTCTTCGGGAAGCTCTTCGTCTTCCGTTTCAATTTCGTCGGCCAAGCTCAACCCCTTTGCGCGATCACCAGCCGCCTTTGCTTTCGCGCAGCGCCAGGCTTCCCCCGAGCGTGGACCGATAGGCCCGGCCATCGGCGGTCTCGGCGTTCAGCCTAGCTTCTCTTGGGTCGTCTGTCGAACCCAGGTCCATCAGGCCCGCATAGCTCTCCAGGCCTTCCATCAGCACACGGTAGGGCCCTTCTTCGGCATAGTCCGCCAGTTGGCCCTGCTTGAGCAGGACGCGGCTGTAGCCGCCGCTGAAGGCGTTAAGGGTCCACACTGCCCGACTGGACACCATCAGCATCGGCAGGCCGGCCTTCTCGCGCTGGAGCATGTCGGTCAGCTTAGCGCGGCCACGCTGGGTGTCGACGGCCGGCGTGACGCGCATCGGGATCTTCGACGCCGCCGCGACCAGGCCGACATTGTTGTAGCGGTCAAAGTGCAGCGGCCCGGCGGCGAGGCGCAGCTCACGGCCCAGATCGGCCTGCATGTCGGTGATCAGGCCAGGGAGGGCTTGGCCGGGCTCTCCGTCGCGGACGGCGTCCGCGTAAATGCGAAGCGCTCCGTCGAAGACCTGGACTGCAACCCCAGAGACCATTGAACGGGTAGCGTTGAGGCAGAGCCACACAGGGCGGCCCTGAAGCGGTTCGATGTCCTCGGCGACATGGCGGCCTCCAAAATCGTTGTAGAGCGGTGCGCCGGGGCGCAGGCGCAGAGCATAGGCCAGGGCGTTGGGCGCGTCGATCTCGCCGCTGGGGAAGCCCAGCAGTTGCTGCTGCAACTCCGGCAGGGGCTTGGCGAAGATCACTTCGCGACCGTGGAAGAAGGGCTGCAGGCCCCGGATGAAGTCGATCTTGCCTGGCGGCGCGCGCACCGGCTTGAGCGGCAGCGCCACGCCGCGGCGAACCATCTCCTGGCGAATAGGTTGCAGCGCCCACTGGTTCAGGCCGTCTTCCTCGAAGCCCTGATAGACCGGGTGGTACTCGTCGAAGTCCTGAAAGAGGGAATCGATGATCTGGTCCGGCATCAGCCGCTTGGCCCAGGCATCCCAGATGATCAGCTTGCCATGCGACCAGGACCAGGTGGCCTTGCCGGTGGTGGCGGATTTGACGCCAATGGTGCGCGCCGGGTCGATCATCGAATAGACGGCCTGCCAGGTGCGGACCTGGGGCTCGATACGGAACATCTCCTGCTTGAAGGCCTTGGTCTCCGGCGACTCTGCCTCGCACATGTACTCCGCCATCCACAGGGCGGCCTGGCCCTTCTTGATCAAGGCGGTCTCGATCTTCTCGATCGACTCCACCTTGGGGTTGGTCTTGCGCAGAATGGTTGCTTCGGCTTCGGTCAAGGGGAAGCGGTCAGGCCAAGAGGCCACCCATTCGCCTGTGTCGGGGTCGCGGTATTTGATCGGGAACTTGTGGGTCTTCCAGCTCGGGTCGAGCATGACGTGGTTGGGCAGGGCTTCGATGTGCAGCGGCGTGGCCGCCATGCGCGCCATGTAGCCGGGCTCCAGCGCCGGTATCAGTTCGCCGTCAAACCAGTCGTGGATCTTCTTGCGGCCTTCGGGCTTGAGCACATCGGCATAGTCTTCCAGGTCGTCGGCGAACAACAGGTCCGGCCGGGTGTCCAGCCACTTGATGCCGCGCAGGGACTGCCCCCGGCCCATGGCCTGGATACAGATGCCGGTCGACGTGACGATGCGGTCGGCGCCCCAGGGCTCGCCGGTCAGGTCCCCGAAAATCTGCCGGATCAGTTCGTTGTTCTCGAACTCCATGCGCACGGCGTGGAGGCGTGACGCGGCGCGGTCGAAGTCAGCGCCGACGATCAGGCAGTTCTTGAACTCCCGAAAGCAGGCCTTAACGACGATGGCTTCTTCCGCGATGGTTGACTTGGCGCCGCCGCGAAAGACCATGTCCAGGAAGGAACTGTCCGAAGCGTGCCAGTCGTGGATCAGTTGCTTGTGGAAGTCGGGGGACTTGTTCGGATGGCGGTGGCGGAACAGCGCGCCATGGGCCAGGATGCGATCGCGACCCAGGCGAACCTGGGTCTGCTGGATGGGCGTCAGGTCCATCACTGCTGCTCGTAACTATAGACGCCCTTGATCTGCCGGTGGAAATACTGGCCAGCGCTCGGCGCCAAGGTCAGCGATCGGTACACAGCCGCCGGCACGTTGAAATATGTGTAGCGGTCCCCGCTCTGGAACGTGATGTCCAGGTTCTCGACTTCGGGATCGTAGCTGGCTTCCGCCAGGTTGCTCGATCCCCGGAAGACGAACGTCTCGGCCACCACGGTCAAGTCGACCGCTTGGGCTTGCCCTTGGAGCCAGGGGGCTTCTTGGGCGCGGACGGGGCCTTAGGCGAGTTGGGGTTGGCCTTCGTCATGCCCATCTTGGCTGACGGCTTCTTCGGAGGCTTAGCCATCGGAGGCTCCCTAGACGATGCCGTTGGCCGGCGGGGTGACGCCCGCCACCGGCGCGGACACGGGCTGCAGGATCACGGCCTTCGGCGCCGGAGCGGCATGGGCGAAGTCGTTGTACAGCCCCACGATATCGGCGACCACCGCTTCCACGTCTTTGGCGATCGTCTCAAACTCCCCGGCCCAGGTCGGCGCCGCCGCCAACAGGAAAGCCTCAAAATCGTTCAAGACCAGGGTGAGTTTGTCCTGGCCCGACAAGCCGGTGGTCTCGGCGTCGTTGATGGCCTTGATCAGGAACTGCACCGCGGCGATGACCTTCGGCAGGCTCCCCAGGATCGTGAACAGCGTCGGGATCAGGTTGAAGACGTTCATCGGAATCTCACTTGAGCTTGGCGACAGTGTCGTCGCCGATGTGCTGCACGAGGCTGCTGGCCTTGGCGGAGAGACGGCCGGTCTTGTAAATGCCCCAGACATAGGCGACCGCCGCAGCCACCGGACCGGCCACAAGAACCAGCGCAGAGAATTTTCCAGCCAGGCCGGCATAACCTAGTGCTCCAGCAACCGAGCCCAGCGCCACCAGCGTCAGGCGAATCCCTGCGCCGATCTGATCCGTCACCGGATCGGCGTTGACCTCAATCGGCACGATGGGCGGCTGGTCCGTCATTAGGCCTCAGGGGCGGCTTCGGCGGGCGGCGCTTCCGCCGGCGCAGGTTCTTCGGCCTCGGGCTCCACGACTTCCGGCAGCGGCAGCAGTGCGTTGACCAGGGCCTGACGGATGCAATTGACCACGACCAGGAGCTGTGAGGCGTTCACCGGCCCCAGGGCTGAGCCAATCTGAACGGCCGGCGCCAAGGTCTCGTCGATCTGGGCGATGCGGGCTTGGGTGGTTTCAACCATGGGGGCGGTGTCCGTGCTTCGCGAGAGCTGTCGTAGGTCCCTTGGGGAGACGGCGGCAGACTGCTTCGGTGTTGCGGTGGTGTCAAGAGGCCTTGTCGGCGTATTGGCGTGGCTAGGGAAAACTGAAAAAGTGCGGCGGTTTTTGCGGGGGTGGCTAAAAAATTTTTCGGAGTCGCGCTGGTCCTGCTTTCCCCGAACAGGACCCTTCTGGCCGGGCTGCGGCGCCCCACCTTATACGCGAGGCAGTGAAGCGGTGGAGCCGGCGATGCAGTGCATAGCGAAGGGGATACGCTGATGCGGTGGATCAGGGCGGGGGAACTGTAACTGCAACAGTTGCTGATGCGAATAGGACTGGCCTATCCGCCACGCCTTGCGCGCAAGCCGCTACAGCTATCCACCGCTAAGCCGCTCCAAGCCAACAATGCGCGATGGATCGCCGCTTCTCGTTTTACCTCTTCAGCGGTACCGCGCTCAAAGTCGACGCATCTCGGAGGGTAGGTAAGGCAGGTACGGTATGTCCTACGGACTAATACCTACCTTACCCTACCCTACCTTCGATTGATTTGCGGGGTAGGTACGCTACCTAGGTTTACCTCATTTTACCCCATCGTACCTCTTTACCTACCCTCAGAAGGCCTCCCTGCACGTTTTTAGCCGCGGCCAGCCTATGACGGTCGGGCTAGTTTCGCGTGAGAAGGCCTAATTTATGGTTGGAAGGCGCTTGACAGCCCATAGCGGCTTCGCTATCAACAAACCGGGCGGGAGAACCGTCTAACTCTTGGGAAGCACGCAAATGACCACGATTGAATTGACCGGCTGGACGAAGGTTCACACGTGGCGCGAGCCGCACGGCAACGGTCACGACGACATTTATCAGTGTGGCGCAGCGGGCCGCGGCGGCAACGTCAAGCTTTTGACCGTCTGCACTCGTCGTGGTCAGTCGACATCTATCCGCACTGAACTGAGCACACATGACTACCTTCTGGCCGCTGCGATCCGCGCCAATGCCGCCGAGCGCTACGTCCAAAAAGGCGAGCGCGCCATTTCGGCCTGCTGCACATCCGGGTATGACGATTGGCGCGACACGCAAACGGACGACGTTTATCGGCTGGTCAGTGTCGCCGGCCATGGCGAATACGCCTTTGGTGTCGACTAGCCGCCAGCGACAATCGCGCTCAACGCGCCCAAGCCCGGAGCCGTGAAAGCGGCGGCCGGGCTGAAGGCGTGCAACCTTGGGAGATTTTGCAATGCAACTAGAACAGCAATTCAAAAACTTTGACGCGCCCTCTTGGCCGCAAGCCGTGCGCATTGACTGGCGCCGGCTAGAACACGATGACCTTACGGCCGATCCTCGCGACTATCTTTTCCAGGACGACGATTATCGCGCGGAGGACCAAGCCCGGCTGGACGCTTTCAATCGCGGCGACTGGTCCTTTATCGGCATTCAAGCTGAAGCGACGATCTTTGTCCCTATCGGAGGTAACAGCTTCAGCACGTACACGCTCACAAGCCTTGGCGTATGGGGGATCGAAAGTGACAGTGGCGAGGATTACCTCAAAGAGGTCTATGACGACGAACAACAAGCCCTGCTGGTCGCGCTCGATCAAATCGACCGCTTTGTCTTAGCCGTGAAGGCCTAAGCCATGACGCCAGACAAAAACGAATCGAGCATGGCCGGCTATCACCAATTTGCTGGCTACGAAGAAGGCCAGGCCTTCGGGTCCTGCGAAGTCTTTTGGGATGACGCCGCGGTCAATGAACACGACGGCCAGCCGCGCAACTTTGGGCCGGACGGCGAACCTGTAGAGCCTGGCTGGTATTGGTGGGCGTGCTTTCCGGGCTGCATGCCAGACGGCGATCCGGAAGGCCCGTTTGCTACGTCAACGGAAGCCTTCGACGCCGCGCAGGACTTCTAGGCCACTGACTGGCCTCGCGTGCTACGGCGCGCGGGGCCTATCAGCCGCCTAGGCTGGATCTTGGGAGACTCTGAAATGCGCCAATTTATCACCACTAAATATCTAGGCCCGACCAACTGCCGCGGCTCACGCGTCAAGGCGATCGCCAGCGGCTCGGCGCCCGATCACCGGCTCGAATTGACGGTGGATTGGAATGCCGCCTTGAATGTGGACAACAACCACGCGCGAGCCGCCCAGGCCCTGGCCAAGAAGCTCGGATGGGCCGGCCGCTGGATCGCGGGCGGCGGCAATGACGGCAACGTCTATGTCATCGACTGTGACCCGCAAGACGGGTTCACCATTGAAAAGCAGGAAGCCTAAAGCCATGAAACAACCCTACATGCCGCCGCGCAACCGCGGCCACTTCGTCCAAGACATGCCGCCCCGGCGCGTCAACTGGCCTGTACTGGCTTTCCTGGCGATTGACGTTGCCTGTTGGGCCCTGGCGCTGACCGTGCTGGACCTCGTGTTGCATAAGGTCGGCTGGCTGTGACCGTTCCGCTTCTGCAGAAGGTCCGTCTCATTACGAACTGGACAGATCCGGCTATCGCCGAGATCGTCGGGATCGCTATCCCGACCGTCCAGGCCTACCGCTGTGGCCGGCTGCCGGAGAAGCTCAGCCGCGAGCAGAAAGACAAGCTCCTGGCTGAGCTGCGGTCCTGGTTCGCTGTCGTGTCCGAAGCCTTCGCTGAAATCGAAATGTTCACTTGACGACAACCTTTAATCTGGAATAGGCTCCTAGCTTAATCGCTGGGAGCCTTTTTCATGAGCGAGTGCCTGTCCTTCTTCGTTCCGGGTGAGCCGCGCGGCGCTGGACGCCCGCGTTTCATCCGTGCGACCGGCCACGCCATCGATCCGCCGGCGGCTGTGTCCTACAAAGCTATGATCCGCGAACATGCCCAGGCCGTCATGGGCGACCGTCCTGTGATGCTCACGGGCCCGTTGAAGCTGACCCTGGTCGGCTACTGGCTCAAGCCCGTTTCCTGGTCGAAGGCCAAGCGAGACGCGGCTGTGTGGCACACGAGCACCCCGGATTGGGACAATATAGGGAAAATTGTCTGCGACGCCCTCAACGGCATCGCCTACGCCGATGACGCCGCAATCGCGTGCGCCACGGTCACGAAGGCCTACGGGCCGGCATACGGTATCTGGATTCAACTGGAGCAACTAACATGATTTGGGCCAGGGCTTTCACCGGGCTGCCGATGCCGCAATATCGGTTGCAGCCGTGCGGCCATATATTCAACGCTGCTTGGTGTAAGGTCTGTCCGACCTGCCGCACCAACACAGAGCACATGCCGACACGTCGGGAGGCCGGCGCCTTGGCGCTCCTGAGCCGTGAAGTGCTCCAGGCCTGCGACCAACTGGAGGCCTCGTTCTCGGTTTCGGACGGCCAGCTTGATCGCCATGTCGCGTTGCTGCGCCGGCTGGTCGACGAAGCGAACGTCATATGACACCGCAACAAGCCGCCCTGGCTGCGCTGGCTGCGCTTGACGCCGCGCCGGACAATCCCGGCGCCACGGTGTTCATCAAGGCCGCACACCTGGCCGCGTTGCTCGACCAGATCCAGACCTTGCAAGACGAGGCAGCAGACAGCCTGTCAGAAGGCGCCTGGGGCAACGTGCAAACGACCCTGGGACTGCAGCCGATCGAACTGCGCTTTCTAAGGGGCCTGTTCACGGCGCCCAAGCACTTCATGACCCGCCGACGGTGGGGGGCTATTTGTGACCACGAAGGCCACGCGGACAACCGCAGAAACGCAGACGTTTGGGTGTGCCGCCTGCGCAAGAAGCTCGGCGGCCGGCGCGCTATCTTCACGGCCTGGGGCGAAGGCTGGCAGCTTAGCGACGCATCTGTCACCCTTCTAGAGGATCTTATGAAATGACTCCCGAATCCCTAAAACAAGCCTACGCCAAGGAAGCGGTGAGACTGTACCTTGAAAATGAAGACGCCACCTCACTAGAGGAGATTGCCTTTAACGCCCTGACCCTCGCCGAAACCGACTGGCGTCCCCCTGAGCCCGTCAACCCGGACCTAATCGAGGCGAGGGAGTGCTGTGCGCTGGCGGCGGAGAAGATCGGCATCCACGACCTGGCGGCGAGATACCGGGCCGGTAAGGGGGACGATTGGACCAGCGTCCAATCCACCCTCCTAGCCATCGAACGCGCCAAGGGCCGGGAGGTGGGGTCGTGAGGTCCCTTGCATTACTTGCTGCTGGGATAGCCGCATTCATGGTCGGCGGGGAACTGATCTCCATAAGCGGACACCTGTTCTGGGCAGAGTTTTCGCTGCGATCCGTATGTCTGAAAACGGCTGGCAATGTCGTCATCGGCCTTGGCTGGCTGTCCGTCTATCGCGGGGTGCAATCATGACCGACCAACCCGTGAATCTGGAGGAGCTTGAGCGGCTGTACCTGGAGATGGCTGACGGTGGCCCGCATGAGTGGGGCTATCGTGAACTTGTGGACGGCACGTTCATCAGTGATGATTGGCCATTCCGAGTTGCAGACATGCTTCCCTCCCTCCTCCCCACCGGCACCGTGAAGCCGTGTCCCTGAGTCTTTTTCCTTACCAAAAAGAAGGTGCGATTTTTCTCGCTAAGAGAGAGCGAGGAGCTTTGTTTGATGTCCCTGGTCTAGGTAAAACTTGCCAGGCCATCGCCGCCATGGACGCCGTCAAGGCCCGACGGATCGTCATTGTCTGCCCCGCCGCGGTGCGCGAAGTCTGGGTCGGCGAGTTCAAGAAGTTCGCCAAGATCCAGCGCCGGATTATTAAGGGCCGCGATATCCAGGACTTGAACACCTGGCTTCGAGGCAAGGCCGACGTGCTGCTGCTGTCCTACGAGATGGCCGCCAAGTGGGCGCTGCGCATGTCCAAGGACATCATCGACACGGTCGTGTTTGACGAGTGCTTCCCTTATTTCGCAATGGTCGACACCGAGCTAGGGCCTCGATTTATCGGAGAAATCGTTGAGGGCCGATTACCTATAAAGGTGTGGTGCTGGGGCCTGAACGGGCTTGAGTTAAAGCCTGTGACCCGTTATATAAGAACCTACACGGAAAGCCTCGTGACGGTGCACCACCAGATGGGCGCTTTCGAGTGCACGCCGAACCACAAAATATGGACCCTCAGAGGCTATGTCGAAGCAGCACGGCTTGATAAAAACGATGTGCTGCGAGTGGTGCAACCAAGAGTTCCAGCGTTTACACTTCCAGCGGTTTTGCGGAAAGACGTGCTCTGCAAAGTGGCGGTCCAAAGCTTTCCCTCGAGATATGATAGCGTTGCAGAAAACCCGGAAGGGGACGCCGAGGCCAGATGCGGCCGAGAGGATGCGGCGCCTGAATTCAGACCCGGAATTTCGCGCCAAACTGGACGCAGCGTCGAGGTTGCGGAAAGGTCAGAGTTGGATCGGGCAGCGGGGCGGCAACGGCTTCAGGACGAAGCCACAGATCATGCTCTGCGAAGCGCTGGGTTGGCCGGTGAACTGGATGGAGTACGGCATATTGACGGCCCCGGTGAAGGGGAAATTCGAGAGTTTGCCGCCCGTTTACAAGGTGGATATAGCGCATCCGAGGTTGAAGCTGGCTATCGAAGTGGATGGGCCGAGTCACCAGTCCAGAAAATGGCAATACCTAGATTTCAGGAAGGAGCTGGTGCTGCATTCTCTCGGGTGGTCCGTGTTGAGGTTCAAGAACCGCGAAGTGCTGAACGAACTGCCGTCTATAATATCGAAGTTGCAGACAACCATAACTACTTTGCAAACGGCGTACTCGTCGGCAACTGCCACTACCTAAAGTCGCCTACCGCCCAGCGCACGATCTCCCTGCTAGGCTCCAAGTGCGACGGAACCGCCGGCCTGGCGCGTTGGGGCGCCCAGGTCTGGTTCCTGACCGGTACACCTAATCCGAACGACGCGGCCGATTGCTGGTCGGTCATGCGCTTCTGCCAGGCCACGACGCTGAGCCGCGATACTTTCTGCAACCGCTATTTCCGCTCGAAGATGTCCAGCTTCTCCGAGTCGCACAGCCCACGCGCCGAGAAGCTGCCCGAGCTGAAGCAAGCCCTGGCCAGCTTCAGCCTGCGGCGCACCAAAGCCGAGGCCGGCGTTCAACTTCCGCCGATCTGGCTGACGACGACGACCGTGGACGGCGACACCGAGGAAATCCGGGCCCTGCTGCGCGAGCATCCAGGCATGGAGAAGGCCGTGATCGACGCCGTCGAGAAGGGCGGTCTGTCTTTTCTGGACGCCCAGCACATCGCAACCCTTCGCCGCCTGGTGGGGGAGGCGAAAGCTCCCGCTTTCCTGGAACTGCTAAAAGAGGAACTGCATAATGGCCTCGACAAAGTTGTCGTGTTCGGCATCCATCGGCGAGGCCTCGATCATCTTTTCGACGGACTTACGGCTGGAGGTATCGGCTGCGTCCGGCTGGACGGAAGCACAAGTGAAGGTGATCGAGGCCGCGCTGTTGCGCAGTTTCAGCAGGACCCTGGCTGCCGAGTTTTTCTCGGAAACATCAAAGCTGCTGGAACCGGGATCACTCTTACAGCAGCAGCGGACATCGTGATGTTCGAGAGCGACTGGTCCCCGGCCGGCAATGCCCAGGCGATCATGCGCTGCCACCGCATAGGCCAAACCCGGTCCGTCCAGGCCCGCTTCATCACTTTGGCAGGCTCGATCGACGAGCATGTGTCCGCCGTGGTTGCCCGAAAGACGGCGGCGATCGCGCAAATTCATGAGCAAGAATATAGTTGACGGCTCCGCTCGAATGAGCATAGGGTCCTAATTCTATTTTTAGCCATAACCGGAGACAACCCCGTGGCCCAAGTCACCCTTAATATCGTGGCGCTCGACGCCGCCGATCTGCTCAAAACCGTCATGGACATCGCTCGATCCGGTATGTCCACCGCTGTGATTGCACCGGCGGCTATCGCCGCTGCGGAAAGCTTGGAACCGGCGCCCGTCGCCGAGACGCCCGCCCAGGCCGAAGAGGCCGGCAAGCGCACTCGCCGCACCAAGGCCGAGATGGAAGCCGCCCGCAGCCCCCAGGCTGCCGCGTCTGCGCTGGATACCGATTCACCGTCGACCGACAGCCAGACGGAAGCTTCGTCCAACGAGACTGCGCGGCCTGCTGCAAGCCAGGAGGGTGAAGCGGCCACGTTTGAATCCGTCACCGAGGCCACCACCAAGTGGTGCTCGCCGGACGGCGGCAAGGGCTCCATGAAGCAGGCCCGCGATCTGCTGCGCGAGCACTTCGTCACCGCGGACGGCCAGCCGGTCGATCGGCTGAGCACCCTGCAGCCGAAGGACTTCGCCGCCTACATCGCTCTGTTGAAGTAGGCGTGTCATGAAGCACTATCGCTTCGGCGGCTCCGGCGCGGACAGGTACATCAACTGCGCCGGTTCGACCGCCCTGATCGAGACCTTGCCGCCGAAGGCTGGGTCTCGCTACGCCGATGAAGGCTCAGCCGCCCACCATCTGGCGGCACTATGTCTGCAGAACGACGAGCACCCCGCCGAGCATCTGGGCGAAGCCTTTCCTGAGTGGCCGGGATACCCGGTCACGCAGGAGATGTGCGACGCGGTCGTGGTCTATCTCAACGCCGTGCTGCACGAGATGGCTCAGACCAAGGAAGCCGAGCTTTACGTCGAGACACAGTTCGAACTGGATGTGCCTGGCGCTGAAGGCGAAGTCGGCGGCACGGTCGACGCGATGGTCTATCATCCGAAGACCGGGCGGCTGGTCAGCTTCGACTACAAGCATGGCGTCGGGTTTTCGGTGTCGGCGGACGACAGCAAGCAAATCAAGTTCTATGCGGCCGGCGCGGTGTTCTCCAAGCCGGACTGGCGCATCAGTGCGCTTGAACTGGTAATCGTTCAGCCGCGCGACCGGTCCTTGGCCGGACTGCCGGACGACGCCGACCGCGAGACCAAGCTCGGCATCAAGCGCTGGTCGATGAACCCCCTGGATCTGATGGAGTTCAGCGGCGAGATCGCCGACGCTGTAGCCAAGGCCAAAGACTTCGACAACCGCGTGTTCAGTCTGCCGGACTTTTCCTCTGGCTCCTGGTGCCGCTGGTGCGCCGCTGCCGCTGTCTGCCCGCTGCGGGAGCAGGAAGTCCTACGCGCCGCTCAACTGGATTTTGCGCACATGACCGCTATCACCGCCGACGCCCTGCCCGATCCGAAGACCTACGACATGGACCGGCTCGGTCAAATCCTCCAGGCCGGCCAAATTCTCAACGGCTGGCTCAACCAGGTTCAGGAATATGTCGAGGCCCTGGTGCTTGCCGGCCAGCCGGTGGCGGGCTGGAAGGCCGTGGAGAAGATCGGCCGCGCCAAGTGGGTGTCGGCTGACGAGGAAGTCGCGGACTATGCGGACATGGTCTTCGGCATCGACGTGGAGCAAATCCGTCCGCGCAAGCTGACCACCATCACCGAGGCCGAGAAGCTGCTGAAAGCCGCCGGCGCCACCAAGGCGCAGATCGACGACTTCAAGCTGCGCTTCACCCTCAAGGAATCGTCTGGGCTGACTATCGCCCCCACGAGCGATCGACGCCCTGCCGTCAACGCGATCGCCGATGCCTACTCAGGCATCAATCTGACGGCTGAATGAAGGAAGATTTGAATGTCTGAAAAATCGAATGTGACCAAGGAATGGATCGAAGGCGCCTGGGCGAAGTACCCGCCCAAGAAGCTGGAGAACGGCAATATCGTGTTCGGCCCGGTACGCCTGGCGTTCGTCAATCTCGTCGGCGAGCAAAAGAAGACCAAGGCCGGCAACCTGAAGTCCTGGGGCGCCGTGCTTTTGTTCCCGGACTGCGCCGACCTGAAGCTGCTGAAGACCGAGGCGACCGCCAAGCTCAAGGAGAAGGCCCCCCTGGCCCTGACCAATAAGGCGATCGCCGAGAAGTACCACAACCCCTTCAAGAAGCAGGACAGCTTCGTCGACACCAAGACCGGCAACCTGTACGAGGGTTTTGTGGAAGGCCGCACCGCGATCTCTATGAACTCCCCCGGCAGCCAGCCGCCGGTGGTCAACCAGCGCCTCGCGCCGGTGATCGACGAGAAGTCCTGCTACTCCGGCGTCTGGGCCATGGTCACGGCATCACCGTGCAGTTGGTTCAAGGTCGACGGCAACGAAGGCCCGAACTTCTATCTGCAGTCGGTCATGATCGTCCAGGACGACGAAAGCCTGGGCGGTTCTGGGTCCTCGAACCCCAACAAGGATTTCGAAGGCATCAACCTGTCGTCGGACGTGAACCCGGCTGCCGCCTTCGGTGCCGCGGACACGAACGGCGAAGAGCCGGTGGACATCTTCGCATGAGTCCCGAAGTCGGTTTAACGCTTACGGTGGCCGGTCTTTTCGGTATCGTCTTGTACTTCGTGCTTCGATGAGCCAGCGGGTCCTCCACATAGACCTTGAAACCCGGTCGGCCGCCGATTTGCGGAAGGTCGGGGCGCATCGCTATGCGGAGGACCCAACCACGTCGATCATCCTAGGGGCGTATCGGTTCGACGATGGACCGATACGCTCTTGGCGCGGCTCTTGGTTGCCCGATGAAGTTCGCAACCACATTCTGGATGGCCTACCGATGGCCGGGCACAACCAGCAGTTTGAGCGCGCGATCTTGGCGCCCTACATCGGCAATGGTTATCCCCGACCCGAACAGCAGGACTGCACCATGTCCCGTGCCGTCGCCATGGGCCTACCGGCGTCGCTGGACAGCCTGGGCGCCGCGCTCCGCTGCGATATCACCAAGGACAAGGACGGGCATCGGCTGATGCTGCAGATGTGCAAGCCGCGCGATGTCGCAGCGGACGGCACGATCACATGGTGGGAAGATGAAGAGCGCCTTGAACGTCTCGGAGCCTATTGCGAACGAGACGTCGATTCCGAGTGTGCCGTTGACGATCATCTGCCCCCACTGTCGCCACGAGAGCATCGCGTGTGGGAGCTTGATCAGCACATCAACGATCGCGGTGTCGCCCTGGACATGCCCATGGTGCACAAGGCACTGGCCGTCGTCGCTGCCGCATCTAAGAGAGCCGACCGGGAAATCTGGAAGCTGACCAACGGCGCCGTCAAGAAGGCCACCGAGACCGGCAAGATCGTCGCCTGGATCACGGCGCAGGGTGTGCCCTGCGACAGCATCGCCAAAGACGAGCACGAAGATCTGCTGGTCGGCGCCGATCTGTTCGACAAACCCCTGGTCGAACAAGTCGTGCGGCTGCGCGCGGCGTCGGCCAAGGCCTTCAAGTTCTCAGCCATGTCGGACGCGGTGTGCCGCGACGGGCGGGTGCGCGACAGCCTGAAATATAGCGCCACCGTCCAAAAGCGCTGGGCCGGGGCCGGCGTGCAGTTCCACAACATGAAGCGGATCGACACCGATGAAGACAGCGCCGCCGTGCGCGCCGCCGTCGATCTGCTGCACCAGGATCTATCGCCGGACGCCACAGCCGACATGCTGGAGTTTATGTTCGACGCTCCGTTGGACGTGCTGAGCATGTGCGCGCGGGCCTGCGTCATAGCGCCGCCGGGCAAGAAGCTGATGGGCGGGGACTTCTCCAACATCGAAGGCCGTATCAACGCATGGCTGGCGGGCGAACACTGGAAGCTGGAGGCCTTCGCCGCTTATGACCGCGGCGAAGGGCCAGACCTGTACAAGGTCACAGCGGGCTCAATCATCGGCATCCCGACCGAAGAGGTCTCCAAGGCCCAGCGCCAGGAGCAAGGCAAGGTGCCCGAACTCGCTTGCCTAGGCCCTGATACCCAAGTGTTTACAGACACAGGGCTTAAGCGTATCGTGGACGTGACGGTTCAAGATAAGCTTTGGGATGGTAGCCGATGGGTGACGCACGCAGGCCTCGTTCACAAGGGCTTCCGCCAGGTGCAAGAATTGTTCGGGACATGGCTCACTTCGGATCATCAGGTCCGGGTTGGACAAACCTGGGCAGAAGCGGGGAAAGTCGCTTCCGGCCCATACTTGAGCGCCCAAGCATTGGCGACCGGTTCGGCGAGCTTACAGTCACTGGCTACGTCCTCGGGCAAGCCGGAGGCGTGTACCGCATACTGGTCCGATGTTCCTGCGGAGCTGATGAACACAGCGTTCACGTCTCCAATTTGCGCCGGGGAAAATCAACCCGCTGCAGTAGCTGCGCGGCCAAACAAGCAGGCTTTTGGCGAAAATCTTTCTTCGCTTACGCAGACATCGTTCCCGACGAGGCTCACCGCCGCAGGCTCCTTAATCGAATTTCCGCTTGTCTCACTCGGTGCAGGCCAGGGAACGCTACGCAGGGAGCAAAAAACTATGCTGCACGGGGGATACGCGTATACGGCCCCTGGACAAAAGGCGTGCAAGGCCGGCGAGAATTCTTGCGCCACCTCGTTACCTTGGTCGGTTGGGATCAGCCGAATCTGGAAATGGATCGCGTTGAAGTGGACGGGGACTACGAGCCGGGCAATCTCCGGTTCATTACCAAATCGGAGAACCTGCTCAACAAGCGATCCGTCCAAGAAATGCAGCAGCGTATTAATGCGCTGGAGCGATGTGTACGACATTGCACATGCGGGGCCGGACAACTGTTTTACTATCCAGACAAACAGCGGACCTCTGATAGTTCATAATTGCGGCTATCAAGGCAGCCTGGGCGCTTTCAAAAAGATGGGCGCCAAGTACGGCGTGCGCCTGCCCGATAGCCGCATCCGGGAGATCGTGGCCGGCTGGCGCGCGAGCAACCCCGCCATCGCCGCCTCCTGGTACGAGCTGCAGAACGGCGCGATCGAGGCCGTTGGCGCGCCGGGCTGCGTGATCTCGGTCCTGGGCGGGCGGGTGAAATATACCTGCACCAAGGACAAGAGTTTCCTGTTCTGCATGTTGCCGAACGGCGGGGTGATCTCCTACGCCGCACCGTCTCTGGCCTGGAAGACCAAAGTCATGGTGATCGACGGCGACGAGATCGAGTTCAACCGGCACACCGTGTCCTATTGGGGCCAGCACAAGGGCTGGCGCCAGATGGATCTGTATGGCGGGATGCAGTGCGCTCACGTCGTCTCAGGCACGGCCAGGGAAGTCCTGGTCGACGCCATGTTCCGGCTGGAAGAGGCGGGCTATGAGACCGTGCTGACTGTGCATGACGAGGCCTTGTCGGAGGTCGACGCGGGCTTCGGCTCAATCGACGAATACCGCGGTATTTTGCTTCAGAAATCCAAGTGGCTGGCCGACGTGCCGCTCGCAGCCACGACCTGGGAAGGCGACAGATATGACAAATAGCGCCCCGAAACTCGCCAGCCAGCAACGCCAGCTTTACGAGATTCTGCAGCGCAGCGGCGACGTGGCCTTCGTCGACCTGTATCTGGCGCTCGGCGGCCGGCCGGAGCGCGCTGCCGAGACCGATGGCCGGGGGCGGCACTACGCCCAAAGCTGGCTCGGCCCGCGCATCGTCAAGCTCAACAAACGCCTGAAGCCCCACGGACAGCGCGTCGTCCCTGGACGGATCAAGCGTACCTACTGCCTCGCCGCGCATGTCGACTAGCATGGCGGCCAGGGTGGACGACAAGCTGCTGTGGGCTCTGGCGATGGCCCAGCGCGCCATAGGCGTGTTTCCCGTGCGCGAGGGCGCCAAGTTCCCTCCGCTGGTGGAGGGCTGGCCCGACAAGGCCACGACCGACGAGGCCCAGATACGCGCCTGGTGGAGCCGTTGGCCGAACGCCAACATCGGGGTTCACTGCCGTGACCATATCGTGATCGACGTGGACGTGAAGAACGACAAGCCGGGGCTGGCGTCGCTGAAGGCCTTGGACCTAGACTTGAACACCTTGACCGTCCGCACGCCAACAGGGGGGCTGCATGTCTATTTCTCGGGGCCGAATGTTAAAAATTCTGTCGGGGCGTTGGGGCCGGGATTGGACATCCGGTCAGACCACGGATACGTCCTCGGCCCCGGAAGTGAAACTGACGGGGGATCTTACAAGCCCAACGGCAATTATCCTGTCCTTCCCGCTCCAGCTTCCCTCACCGCCCGCTTCGCCGGACGCGTACCCGCGCCTCTGGCTGTCGTCGGGCCCGCCGCTTCACTGGATCGAGCGGTTGCGTATCTGGTGGATGCAGCGGTGGCCGTCGAAGGCCAAGGTGGCGACCAGCAGACGTTCAAGACGGCGTGCGTTCTAAAAGACTTCGGCCTCAGTGAATACGCGGCCTGGGAAGCGATGGTCGACCATTGGAATCCCCGGTGCCAGCCGCCGTGGGATGAAGAGGAACTTGAGACCAAAATCCGCAATGCCTACCGCTATGGCGAACTGCCGGCAGGGGTGAACACGCCTGAGCACCAGTTCGCCGGGATCGACCTTCCGCCCCCGCCGCGCCCCGGCCGCCAATGGTTCAGCGACGAAGACACCCTGGACCTGGAGCAGACCTGGCTGTTCCACAAGCTGCTGCCGTCTGCCGGCGTCGGCGTGCTGGTGGGGCCATCGGGCTCAGGCAAGACCTTCGTCATCGCCGAGTTGGCCCGGTGCCTGGGGACGGGCAAGGCCTTCTTCGGCACGGCGCCTGAAGCGCTCGGCGGCACGGCGGTGCTGTTCGCCGGAACCGAAGGCAGCGGCTTCGCCCACAGGCTGGCCGCTCTGGGCGAACCGAAGGGCTCCCTGCCCATCACCTACACCTACGTCAGCGGACTGGCTCAGCGCGACGCCCTGGACCGGCTGCTGGCCGATCTGGTCGCGCAGCAGGCCTACATGCTCGCCAAGTACGGTG
>CAIUPC010000672.1 GCA_903900905.1 uncultured Acetobacteraceae bacterium | reverse complement strand
GCCGTCACCGCCTACCGCGCCGCTTTGGAGGAATACACCCGCGCCCGCGTGCCGCTGAATTGGGCGGCGACGCAGAACAACCTCGGCAACGCGCTCTCGGACCTCGGCGAACGCGAGAGCGGCACGGCGCGGCTGGAGGAGGCCGTCACCGCCTACCGCGCCGCTTTGGAGGAATACACCCGCGCCCGCGTGCCGCTGAATTGGGCGGCGACGCAGAACAACCTCGGCAGTACTCTCCGGATTCTCGGAGAACGTGAGGGCGGCACGTCACGGCTGGAGGAAGCGGTCGCCGCCCACCGCGCCGCGCTGTTGGAATACACCCGAGACCGCGCCAGCATGGATTGGGCGGCGGCGCAGTACAACCTCGCCTACACCCTCGCCATCCTGGCCGAGCGCACCGGCGACCGTGCCCGGATGACCGAGGCCATCGCCAGCATGCGCAACGCCGCCGCCGTCTATCGCGAGGGCAACAACACCTACCGGGGGCCGATCGCCGAACGAAGCGTGGCGGCGATGGAAGCCACGCTGGCGAAGATGGCGCGCTAGCCCCGGCTTTCGCCTTGGCGCGGCTCCGGTTGCAGGCTATCGAACGGACCATGAACAGCAGGCATCGCGCCAACCCGCCCCTCCCACCCCCGATCGGCTTCACCGGCGCGTCGCATGCGTTTGCCGAGGAAACACCCCATGCACCGTGAGCGGGCCGCGCCGCTGCACGACCGCCCCGGCTGCAACGGCCCGGATCGAGGCAAGGCGTGGCTGCCGATCGCCATCGGCATGACGATGGTCCGAACCCGGCGGGCCGCACGCGCGCGCCGTCGCCAAGACCTCATGCGCCGTGAGAACCGGCCGACACGCCGCCCCTCAGATCACGCCCGGGGACCAACCCGGCTCCGTCGCCCCAGCATCGACCGCCGGACCAACGGCAAAGCGTGGAAGCCGACCGCCATCGGCCTGATGCGGCCGCGCGGCCGGTGGGGCCGTCTATCGCGCCGCTGCGAAGACCTCTTGCACCGTGAGGTTCGGCTGAACCCCCGCCCCTCGGCCCCGGCCCAAGGACAGTGCCTGGCCGGTGCCCCCGCCTGCGACCGCACAAGGCGAGGCAAGGCGCGGATGCCGATCACCATCGGCCTGACGAACCGGCGCGACCCCTGGCCCGGTCTCTCGCACCGGCGCCAAAACCTCATGCACCGTGAGAACCGGGGGCAACGCCCCCTTTCGGCCCCCACCCAAGGACAGCGCCCTGCCGCCGCCCCCGGGTTCAACGGTCGAGGCCGATGCAAGGCGAGGATGCCGATCCGACGCGGCCGGTGGGCCGCACGCTCCGGCCGCCACCAAGACCGCATGCGCCGTGAGAACCGCACGCGGCCACGCCGGCCCGGCCCGCGACCGGCCGTGCGCCGCCGCCATCACCCGGCCAGCCACAGAATGAGCGATGGCGGCAAAACCCGTCATCCCCGGGCTTGTCCCGGGGACCAAGGTTTCCAACAGTGCCGCGATTGGTCCCCGGG
>CAIUPC010000671.1 GCA_903900905.1 uncultured Acetobacteraceae bacterium | reverse complement strand
CGCGTCGGGGAGCGGGCCGGTCATGATGGCTACATCGTTCATGCCGCCATTCTGGCGGCGCCGGAGGTCGGAGGCCATCCGGGGCTTGCGCTGACTATCAGTGCAGGACGATTTCCACGCGGCGATTCTGCGGCTCCCGCACCCCCGGCCCGGTCGGCACCAGCGGCTTGCTGTCGCCGGCGGCGGTGATCACGATCGCGCTCTTGGCCACGCCGTCCTTCACCAGTTCGGCCGCAACGGCCTCCGCCCGGCGCATCGACAGGCCCTGGTTATAGGCGGGCGTGCCCGACGTATCGGCATTGCCGGCGACGTCGATCTTCGTGATTTGCGCCCGGGCGGCATTGGCCGCGGCATCCTTGACGATCCCGCGCGCCTTGTCCGACAAGCCGGCCTTGTCCCAATCGAAGAACACCAGATACGAGCGGGATAGCTGCGCCGCGGGTACAGCGGTCGCAGCGGCAGAAGATTGCGTCACGGGCGGCGTCACGTTGAACGCATAGCGCACGCCGATCAGGAAATTATGCTCGAACTGATTATGAAGTTGCAACTGCGCATTGCCCGCCGCCAGCTTGCCATCGAATTTGCCGCCACCCAGAACATCCATGAACCGGTATTCCGGGGTGATCGACAGGCCGGGCATGTTGGGTATCGGGAAAGAGGTGCCGACAATCGCCTGCGCCGCGAAAGCGCCCTGGGTGGCATTGGCGCGGTAGGTGAACGCGCCGCCGGTCTGATTGACCGCGAAGCTGCTGAGGTTGGTCCACTGGTAGCCCACCCCGCCACCGATATAGGGGTAGATCCAGGGTGAGCCGACATCCATGTCGAACAGCGCGTTCGCCATCACCCCATAGTGACGCACGGTGCCGCTGGCGGTTGCTGGAAAGCCCGTGCGGCCCAGCTTGTTGACGCTGTTCTGGGCGAAATCACCTTCGATTTCCACCCGCGCACCGTTGCCGAAGGCATAGCCGATATTGCCCAGCGCCACGAACCCGAGGTCCTGACTGAGGCGCAGATGGCTACCGCCGAAGGCCGGGGTGTTCGGCGTGACCGCCATGCGCTGCGGCATATGCAGCCCGGCACCGCCGCCGACATACAGGCCCTCAATCGGCTGAGCCAGCGCCATTACGGGCATGGTCATCAACGCCGCCACCACGATCGCGCCTGCACATCGCATGCTGAATTCTCCTGCCAATGAGGGACGCGACGGGTCTGTTTTCATGCGCGGCCTGAGGCGGGGAATAGAGACCAAGGGGGGCGTCTGGCAAGCGGCATCCGCAAAACGGCGGGCAGCCTGCTGCGCGGTCAGACTCCCCCTGTGATGACCCTTATCCAGATAAAGGGAACCCGTTCACTCACGCTGGAAGCGATCACGGCGTACACGCACAAGGTCGCACGCGCGCGGAGACCGCCCTTACAGAGGCCGGCGCGATGCAGAAACGCCTGGTGCGCCGCCCCATAGGATGAACCCGAAGAAGTGATCCGCTCGGGCGAACGTCGCTATTAACAGGAGCAAATCCGAGAACGAACAGAAGGCGCTGGCCCGGAATCTCGGCGCCCCGTGCCTCCCTGAGTTGCGGCTATCCCGGCGGGATGCCGGGGAACCCGCAAATGGTGGGGCGATCTTAGCAATTGCTTAACTATTTCCTGCCTATCGTCCCGTCCGGCGGGTGGTCCGCCCCAAGGATATTCTCCTTGTCGAACCTAACATGATAGGTTATACGCATCATGGTTACCGTCTTCCGTGCCAATGGCCTGCGGGTGGTGATTTTCGTGGATGACCACCTGCCCGCCCATGTTCACGTGTTCGGCGATGGTCACGTCAAGATCGACCTGCTGGGCCCCAAAGGCACCGCGGGACTGGTCTGGGCGAACGGGGCGACCAGAACTGAGATCCGCCAGGCAATGCGGATCGTGACTGAGCAGCACGCCATGCTGCTGAACCGATGGGAAGAGATCCATGGCCGACTTGACCGATGACCAACTCGACGCCGCCGAAGCCCGCGGCCGCCTTGCCCGCCTGCGCGAACCCCGCGCCGCATCCGCGCGCTACGATCGTGTGGCAGGCCGGGTCATGGTCGAACTGACCAATGGCTGCACATTCGGCTTCCCCGCGCGCCTTGCTCAGGGACTGGAAACCGCGACTGACACCCAACTGGCCGCGGTGGAAATCCTGGGCGCCGGCTATGGTTTGCACTGGGAAGAGCTGGACGTTGACCTCTCCATCCCCGGCCTGACCGCAGGGCTTTTGGGCACCAAAGCGCATATGGCGCGGCACGCCGGGCGGGCGACCTCGCCGGCGAAAGCCGCCGCCGCCCGGGCCAATGGCGCCAAGGGCGGCCGGCCGAAACTGGCGCGCACTGGCTGACCCCGGTTGCGCTACCCCCCGTCTGTTGCTGCAATGGCGCCATCAACACAGGGGGAAACGATCATGGGTCTGCTCGACGGTAAAGTCGGCATTGTCACCGGCGCGGCATCCGGTATCGGCGCCGCCACCGCCCGCACTCTGGCGCGGGAGGGCGCGAAGCTCGTCCTGACTGACCTGGATGACGCGGCCGGCCAGGCGCTGGCTGCCGAAGTGGGCGGGGTCTATCTGCACCATGACGTCACAGAAGAAGACGGCTGGCCCGCGGTCATCGCCGCCGCCGAGGCCGGTTTCGGCCGCCTCGACATCATGGTCGCCAATGCCGGCATCGGCATCATGGGTCCGGCCATCGAGATGTCGCTCGCGTCCTGGCGCCGGCAGATGGCCATCAACGTCGATGGCGTGTTCCTGTCGGTGAAATACTGCATTCCCGCGATGCGCCGCGCCGGCAATGGCGGCTCGATCGTGATGCTGTCTTCCGTCGCCGGGCTGCGCGGCTCCGCCGGCCTGGCGGGCTACAGCGCCACCAAGGGCGCGGTGCGGCTGTTCGCCAAGTCGATGGCGCTGGAATGCGCGCAGGCGGAGGATGGAATCCGGGTCAATTCCGTGCATCCCGGCATCATCGCCACCCCGATCTGGGGCAAGTTGCCGCCGGGCGCCAATGCGCCGCTCGACCCGGACAAGATCGCCGCGTCCTCCGTCCCGCTGGGCAAGCCCGGTCAGGCGAAGGAAATCGCGGACGGCATCCTGTTCCTGTGCTCCGACATGTCCAGCCATATGACCGGGTCGGAGCTGGTGATCGACGGCGGCCTCACCGCCGGGCGCATCAGCCGGCTGGGGTCGTAAGCCGGATCACATGCCCAAAGCGCGGCGGTAGACGTCGAGCATGGTCTCCTGCTCCTCGACTTCCGCCGGTTCCTGCTTACGGATGCGGATCAGCTGACGGAGCACTTTGACGTCGAAGCCGGCCGACTTGGCCTCGGCATAGATATCCTTGATATCGCTGCCGAGGGCCTTGCGCTCTTCCTCCAGCCGCTCAATCCGATCCACCAGGCTCCGCAGCCGATCGGCCGCGATGCCGCCGGTGTTGGTTTCGTCGGTTTCAACGGGACTGACAGCCATGATTACCCTCCGCGCGTGAGCCGGGCGAGGTAGCGGGCGGGCGCGCCGGGGTCAATGACCTTCGAAACCGGCCGCTGGTTGCGGGGCATGTTCGAGCGTTCCCAGGACCCGGACGCGCCGCTACAGTACCGCTCAATAACCACGGGGAAATGTCCATGCGTTCCTTCCACTCTGCCCTGATTGCCGGTGCGGCAATCGGCCCCCTACTGCTTGCGCCTCCGGCCCAGGCGCGGATCGTCCGGTTCGAAATCGTGCGGACGGAGCCGGCTTTCGGCGGTCAGGCCTTTCCCGGCGCGGGCGCGTATGAGCTGGTCACCGGGATCGCCCATGGGGAGGTGGATCCGAAGCATGCGGCCAATGCGCCGATCCAGGACCTCGCGCTGGCGCCGCGGAACGCCAGGGGGATGGTGGAATATACCACCGACGTGACGATCCTACGCCCGGCCGATACGAAGCGGGCGAACAATGTGCTGCTGTTCAATGTGATCAATCGCGGCAACAAAGGGGCTCTGCCGCTCTTCAATGCCGATGTCCCGGGGAATGTGCCGGTCAACAACGCGGTCCAAACGGCGGGCGACGGCTGGCTGCAACGCCAGGGCTACACCTTGGTCTGGTTCGCCTGGCAGGGCGACGTGCTGCCGGGTGGCGGGCGGATGACGATGACCGTGCCGGTGGCGCGCAACAAGGATGGGTCCCCGATCACGGGGATCGTCCGGTCGGAGCTGATGGTCACCGCCCCGGCCACCACGATGCCCCTGGCGGGCGGCTGGTTCACCACCGGCACCCATGCCGGCTATGCGACGGCCAGCACCGACAACCGGACCGCCTTCGCCGATGGTTTTTTGCCGACCCTGACCGTGCGCGCCAAGGAGAACGCGCCGAGGGTCGCGATCCCGAACGATCAGTGGCGATACGGCGGGTGCGATGACAGCAAACCCGACGCCCGCAAACTATGCCTGCCCGCCGGCTTCGTGCCGGGGCGTTTGTATGAGCTGGTGTATCGCGCCAAGGACCCGCTGGTTTTGGGCCTCGGCATGGCGGCGGCGCGTGACCTCGGCACGTTCCTGAAGGCCAAGGACAAGGACGACGCCGGCACCGCGAACCCGGTCGCGCATGGGCCGAAGACCAAGGCCCTGATCATGGGCACCTCACAGAGCGGCCGCTTCATCCGCACCATGCTGCATCTTGGCTTCAACCAGGCGGAGTCCGGCGGCCGCGCCTTCGACGCCGCCTTGCCGCATATCGGCGGCGGCATGCTGGCCTTGAACATCCGCTTCGCCCAGCCGGGGCGTGGCTGGAACGATCAGGTCGATCACCTGTATCCCGCCTACGAATTCCCGTTCACCTATGCGCGCCAGACCGATCCTCTGACCGGGCGGACGCAGGGTGTGCTGGATCGCTGCAAGGCCACCGATACCTGCCCGCTGATCGCGCATGCCGCGACGGTGCTGGAGATGTGGGAGGGGCGGCAGGGCCTCGGCCTGACCGATCCGCTGGGGATGCGGGACGTGGCTGATCCCGCGGGCGTGCGGACCTACATCATGGCGAGCACGCAGCATGCGCCGGCATCGCTGCCTTTGCCGGATAAGGCGCCGTTCGGTTCCTGCTACCAGCAGGGCAACCCCAATCCCCAGACCTGGACCATGCGGGCGGTGCTGGACGGGCTGACGCATTGGGTGCGCGATGGGCAGACGCCCCCGGCCTCCATGGTGCCGAGCATCGCCGCGGGCACGCTGGTGGCGCCGGATGCGGTGCGCTTCCCCGCCATTCCCGCCAATGGCTATGGCGGGGTGAACCGCCCGGCGGTGCGCTTCCTCGGCGTGCATAACCCGCTGCCGGTGTTCGACCGCGGGCCTGGCTACAAAGCCGGGGAGATCAGCGGCGTGACCGCGAAAGAGCCACCCTCCATCGGCACCGCCCGCTATGGCGCGCTGGTGCCGCAGGTGGACGCGGATGGCAACGATATCGGCGGCGTGCGCGCGGTCTATGTGCAGGCACCGATTGGGACCTATACCGGTTGGAACCTGTTCCGCGACGATTGGTTCACCAACGGGTTCTGCACCCTGTCCGGCAGCTTCATCCCCTTCGCGGCGACGAAAGCCGAACGCGAGGCGGCTGGCGACTCCCGCCCGTCGCTGGAGGAACGCTACCCCAGCAAGGACGCCTACGTGGCAACGGTTCGCAAGGCAGCCGCGGGACTGGTGGCACAGCGCATGCTGCTGCCGGAGGATGCGACCCGGCTGATCGGGGAAGCCGAGGCCAAGGGCGTTCGATCCGGGCCCTGATAGGCCCCCCCCGTCATCCCCGGGCTTGTCCCGGGGACCAATCGCGGCAATGGCAGAAACCTTGGTCCCCGGGACAAGCCCGGGGATGACGGTTTTTGCGGCCATCTCTCGCTATGTTAGCGGCCATGGGGACAAGCCCGGGGATGACGCAAGGAGAGCATGGCCGGCTACAGGCTGCTCAATGAACGCAGCAGCCAGCCGCTGGGCTCAGTGCCCCGGATTCGCCTTGGCGAAAGCCGCCTTCTGTTCGGCGGTCGCTTCCTTCTGATACTGCGCCTGCCACTGCTTATACGGCATCCCGTAAACAATCTCCCGCGCATCCGGATCGGCCAGCGGAATGCCGCGTTCTTCCGCGCCCTCGCGGTACCAGCGGCTGAGGCAGTTCCGGCAGAAACCGGCGAGGTTCATCATATCGATGTTCTGCACATCCGTGCGCTCCCGCAGATGCTCGACCAGCCGGCGGAAGGCCGCGGCTTCGAGTTCGAGGCGGGTGGTGGCGTCGAGGTCTGGGGCGGACATGAGTCTTTCTCCTGCTGTGTTCCTTTGAACATGGCGCGGGTGGACGCGTTTCGCCATACTCACGATGACGGCACAGAGGAAAATTCGTCCATGCAATTCGACGACACGCGGGCGCGGGCAGCCCTGCGCCAGCTGTTCGACACCGCCGTGGCCGCGGCCGACCCGCGGGTCGTCTTGGCGGCGCATCTGCCGCCGAAACCGGCGAAGGGGCGCTGCATCGTCGTTGGCGGCGGCAAATCCGCGGCCGTGATGGCCGCCGCGCTGGAAGACGCCTGGCCGGATGTGGCGATGGAGGGCGTGGTCGTCACCCGTTATGGCCATGCCGTGCCGACAAAACGGATCGAGGTCATCGAAGCCTCCCACCCCGTGCCGGATGCCAATAGCGAACGGGGCGCGCAACGCCTGCTGGCCGCCGTGCGAGGCCTGGGACCGGATGATCTGGTGATCGCGCTGATGTCGGGCGGCGCCTCGGCGCTGCTGGCCGCGCCGGCCGCGGGGCTGACGCTGGCCGACAAGCAGGACATCAACCGGGCGCTGCTGGCCTGCGGGGCCAACATCACCGAGATGAACGCGGTGCGAAAGCACCTGTCGGCGATCAAGGGCGGGCGGCTGGCCGCCGCCGCCGCGCCCGCCCGGGTCGTGACGCTGGCGATCAGCGACGTGCCCGGCGATGACCCCGCGGTGATCGGCTCGGGCCCGACGGTGCCGGATCGCACGACCTTCGCTGAGGCGCGGGCCTTGATCGCGCGCTACGGCATCACCCCCTCCCCGGCCGTAACCGCCCGTCTGGCACAGGATGCGGACGAGACGCCCAAGCCCGGATCCCTGCCGCATACGGAATTCCGCATGATCGCAACGCCGATGATGGCGCTGCTGGTCGCCGCCGAGGCCGCGCGCGGCCTGGGCCTGACACCGCTGATCCTCGGCGATGCGCTGGAAGGCGAGGCCAAAGAGATGGGCATCGTCATGGCCGGCATCGCCCGCTCCATCCGCGATCATGGCCAGCCCATCGCCGGGCCGGCGGTGCTGCTATCGGGCGGGGAAACGACGGTGACGCTGGGCGCCGGGCCCTATGGCCATGGCGGGCGCAACACCGAATTCCTGGCCGGCCTGGCCGTCGCGCTCAACGGCGCCCCGGGCATCTGGGCGATGGCCGGCGATACCGACGGGGTCGATGGCATGGACGAGGTCGCCGGCGCCATCCTGGCCCCCGGCACGCTGGCCCGGCTGCGCGCCCAGGGCCTGGATGCGCGCGCCATGCTGGCGGGGCATGACAGCCACAGTTTGTTCAAATCGGTGGGTGACTTGATCGTCACAGGCCCTACACTGACCAATGTTAACGATATCAGAGCCGTCCTCATCGGCTAAAAACAGGAGCCAGTCATGGCCATGCGTCCAAAACTCCGCCGCCGCCGCCGCACCAAGATCATCGCGACCCTCGGGCCCGCCAGCGGCACGCCGGAGATCCTGGCCCGCCTGTTCCAGGCCGGCGCGGACGTGTTCCGCCTGAACTTCTCCCACGGCTCCCATGAAGACCACGCCCGCCGCTTCGCAATGATCCGCGAACTGGAAGAGAAATTCGACCGCCCCGTCGGCATCCTCTGCGACGTGCAAGGCCCCAAGTTGCGGGTCGGGCGCTTCGCCGGCGGGCGGGTGCATCTGCAGAACGGTCAGGCCTTCCGAATGGACCTCAACCCCACACCGGGCAGCGCCCAGCGGGTGAACCTGCCGCATCCGGAGATTATCGAGGCCGCCTCCATCGGCGCCACCCTGCTGCTGGACGATGGCAAGCTGCGCCTGCGGGTGACCCGCAAACTGTCCGACGCGCTGGAGACCGAGGTCGTTGTCGGCGGCCCGCTGTCCGACAACAAAGGCGTCAATGTCCCCGACGTCGTGCTGCCCATCCCCGCTTTGACCGAGAAAGACCGGGCGGACCTGGAGTTCGCCTGCCAGCACGGGGCGAATTACATCGGCCTGTCCTTCGTGCAGCGGCCGGAAGACGTGGCGGAAGCCAAGGAACTGATCGCCGGCCGCGCCTGGACCATGGTGAAGCTGGAAAAGCCGCAGGCGTTGGATAATCTCGAAGCGATCATGGCACTGACCGACACGGTGATGGTGGCCCGTGGCGATCTGGGCGTGGAGCTACCGCCCGAGGAAGTGCCGCTGGCCCAAAAGCGCATCGTCCGGCTGGCGCGCCAACTCGGCAAGCCGGTCGTGGTGGCGACGCAGATGCTGGAAAGCATGATCTCCGCCCCTGCCCCAACCCGCGCCGAGGCGTCCGATGTCGCCACCGCCGTCTTCGATGGGGCCGATGCGGTGATGCTGTCCGGTGAAACCGCGGCGGGACAGTTCCCCTATGAGGCCGTCAATATGATGGATCGTATCGTCGCCCGGGTGGAACAGGACTCCGGCTGGCGATCGATGATCGACAACTCCCGCGGCGATCCGCAGGCCACCACCGCCGGCGCGATTGCCGCGGCGGCGCGCCAGGTCGGGCATACGCTGGCGGCCAAGGCGATCGTTGCCTTCACCGCCTCGGGCAGCACGGCCCTGCACATGGCACGGGAACGGCCGGACAGCGCGATTATCGGCTTGACCCCGAACCTGGACACCGCCCGGCGGATGGCCGTGGTCTGGGGCGTGCACGCAGTGGTGACCCCGGACGTGCATTCGATGGGGGAGGCGGTGACGCGGGCGGAACGCGTATCCAAGGTCGAGGGCTTCGCCGCCTCGGGCGAGGATATCGTCGTGACGGCGGGGGTGCCGTTTGGGCAGGCGGGCACGACGAACGCGCTGCGGGTGTCGAAGGTGAAGTAATATCAGTCCGTGTTGACATTGACTCACCGGCAGCGCTCCAACGCCGTCATGCCGACCCACGGATCAAGTCCGTGGG
>CAIUPC010000670.1 GCA_903900905.1 uncultured Acetobacteraceae bacterium | reverse complement strand
GCGATTGGTCCCCGGGACAAGCCCGGGGATGACGGGTGGGACCGGCCATTGCCCCAATTCGTGTACTGAGAGGCTTCACCCGATTGCCCCCCCAACTCCAGGCCTATGGATGTTGTCAACCGGCGATGGTTGCGTGTAGCGTTCTCAGGCTTGTCAGCAGGCACACGCGCGCAATCCAGGGATTACCTATCAGCGGAGTATACCACAATGACGACACCGACACTCTTCAAAGGGATTTATCTCGACTTCGACCTGGGGACGAATACTTTCTTTGGCGTCGGTGTGGTCGATCATCTGGCCCGGATTGGCTCCAAGCCGGTCGGGGCGAAACTGCTGGCCGGGCTCGGCAGCGTAACCGCGCCGAATAATGCCGGGTACAACGTGTTGATCAAACCGATCAAGCAGGCCGGCAACGACGCCATGTATTTCGACAAGCGGTTTACGCGCGCCGAGTTGCGCGCGCCGACGGTCGGGACGATCAAGCTGGCCAAAAAAGTCCCGTGGGGTGGCCTGAAAATGGGCGGCGGCGTTGGCAGCGGTGCCCAGCCGGATGACTGGTCCGGGGCGGAAGGCGGAACCGGGTCTTCATCCAAAATTATGTGGAACTCGTCGCAGACGGTGTTACAGGACGGGGCCATTATTCCCCATTTCATCCTGTTGGCCCACGAACTCGTCCATTGCCTGCATAATTTGCTGGGCACCAACAAAGGCGGCACGAAAATCGCCGTTACCGGCCCTGGCGGTCAGGTCGAGCAAATCAAGCATGAGGAAGTCTACTGCGTCGGCCTCGGTGATTATGCGGCCGAAGAGATTACCGAGAATGCCATTCGCGCTGAGTGGCCGAATATACCACGCCGCAACACATACGGTTAAACTATACGGTCACGGCGGGTGGCGCGGGCGGAAAGGGGTTAGCGTTCAAACCCCGCGAACCGGGCAAAATCCCGCGCCGGCGTCCGCTCCGTCACCATCGCATTCTCCGGCGCATCCGGATCGGCGTGCCCGATCGCCATGCCGCAGACCACGGTTTCGCTGTCCGCCAGGCCAAGCGCCGGGCGCATCGCGGTGTGGTAATGCGTCCAGGCCGCCTGGGCGCAGGTGTCCAGCCCGCGCGCCCGGGCGGCGGTCATGACGTTCTGCAGGAACATGCCGTAATCCAGCCAGGACCCCGTCGCCAGGCGGCGGTCGATGGTGAAGACGATGCCAACGGGGGCGTCGAAGAAGGTGAAGTTGCGCCGGTGCTGCGCCTTCATTTTGGCGTTCTCGCCGCGGGCAATGCCCAGGCGGCCATACAGATCCCAGCCGACTTTGCGGCGGCGGCCGAGGAAGGGTTCGAAGAACTCGTCCGGGTAATACTGGACCTCCTGCTTATGGCCCTTTTCCTCCGCATCGAACGCGGCCAGCACGGCATCGCACAGCCGATCCTTGGCGGGCCCTGCCAGCACATGCGCCATCCAGGGCTGCATATTGGTGCCGCTGGGCGCGCGGGCGGCCACGTCCAGGATGGCCTCAATCGTCTCCGCCGCCACCGGCACCGGCAAAAACCGCCGGATTGATCGGCGGGAGGTCATGGCGAAATCGGCGGCAAGCTCGGTCATGGCGGATCTGTCTCTCTCTTGCGGCGGCGCGGCGCACCCGCGCGCGGGCTCTCTGTTGCGGCGGCGCATAGCACCCGCTTGCGGCACGCTAAATACTAAAGATTGCCCCCGGCGGGACACTGGGTTACACCGCGCCCCGCGCTGGCACCCCTGGAGGCCGGCGTTTTGTCATTCAATGGAGTGTACCATGGCCAATGTCGTCGCGATTGAGGCCGAGTCACGCCTGCGAGCCGGTAAGGGGGCGGCGCGGGCGACTCGGAGAGAAGGTAAAGTACCGGGCGTAGTTTATGGCGGACATGCGGAGCCGACACTGATCGCGCTCGACCCGCGCGTCGTGCTGCGCGAACTGCACCGCGCCGGCTGGCAGTCCCGCCAGTACGAAATCAACGCCGGTGAGCTGAAGATGCGCGCCCTGATCCGTGGCGTGCAGTTCCACCCCGTGACCGATGTTCCGGTCCACGTGGACTTCCAGCGTCTGATCTCCGGGGAGCGCATTCGCGTGACGGTTCCCATCCATTTTGAAGGTGAGGCGCTGTGCCCCGGCCTGAAGAAGGGCGGCAACCTGAACGTCGTGTATCACTCGGTTGAGGTGATGTGCGATTCCGACCATATCCCGGAACGGTTCGAAGCCGACCTGACGCCGTTGGACTTCAACGACAATGTGCGCTGGCATGATCTGAAGGGCACCGAAAACGCCCGTCTGCTCAGCACGCAGGACCTGGTCGTCGCCACCGTCGCGCCGCCGTCGCGCAGCGAAGTGGCTGCTGCCGAAGCCGCTGCTGCTGGTGTCAAGGCGCCGGCCAAGGGTGGCTCGAAGGCGCCGGCCAAGAAGAAGGCCTAACAACCCCCTAGCGACCAGGAGGCCGCATGTTGCTTTGGGTTGGTCTGGGCAATCCCGAACCGGGAATGGCCAGGAACCGCCACAACATCGGCTTCATGGCGCTGGATGTGATCGCGTCCCGCCACGGGTTCTCCCCGTGGCGGCAGCGTTTCAAGGGTCTCACCGCCGAAGGTACGATTGGCGGTCAGAAGGTCCTGGCGCTCAAGCCCATGACCTATATGAATTTGTCCGGCGAATCCGTGCAGGCGGCGGCCGCGTTCTTCAAACTGCCGGTGGAAGCCATCAGCGCTTTCCACGACGAGCTTGACCTGATCGCCGGCAAGATGCGGGTCAAAAAGGGTGGCGGCGCCGCGGGGCATAATGGCCTGCGCAGCATGGACCGCATGCTCGGCTCCCCCGATTACTGGCGGGTGCGGCTCGGTATCGGCCATCCCGGCGCGAAAGAGCGGGTCATGAGCCACGTGCTCGGCGATTTCGGCAAGGATGACCGCGACTGGCTGGTCGCGCTGCTGGACGCCGTGGCCGAAGCCGCGCCGCTGCTGGCCCAGGGACAGGCCCCGGATTTCATGAGCAAGGTCGCTCTTCTCACGCAGGAAACCAAATAGATGGGCTTCAATTGCGGCATCGTCGGGCTGCCGAACGTCGGCAAATCGACCCTCTTCAACGCGCTGACGGCGACCGCCGCCGCTCAGGCCGCGAACTACCCGTTCTGCACGATCGAGCCCAATGTCGGCCGCGTCGGCGTCCCCGACCCCCGCCTCGCGGTGCTGGGGGAGATCGGCAAATCGATCAAGATCGTGCCGACAACGCTGGAATTCGTCGACATCGCCGGCCTGGTGCGCGGCGCGTCCAAGGGCGAGGGCCTGGGCAACCAGTTCCTGGCCAATATCCGCGAAGTCGATGCCATCATCCACGTGCTGCGCTGCTTCGAAGACAGCGACATCACCCATGTGGAAGGCAATATCGACCCGCTGCGCGATGCCGAGGTGGTGGAGACCGAACTGATGCTGTCGGACCTCGACAGCCTCGAACGGCGGCTGAACCAGGCGCAGAAGCGCGCCCGCGGCGGTGATAAGGAAAGCATCGCGCTGGTCGAGATCATGGAGCCGTTGGTCGCCGCGCTGCAGGACGGCAAGCCCGCCCGCACCGCCATCCCGTTGGGCAAGGAAGAGGCGGTGCGCCAGCTACAGCTGCTGACCTCCAAGCCCGTGCTCTATGTTTGCAATGTCGAGGAAGCCTCGGCCGCGGAAGGCAACAAGTTCTCCGACGCCGTGGTGGCGCATGCCAAAACCATTGGCGCGCGGGCGGTGATCGTGTCGGCGGCGATCGAGGCCGAGGTCTCGCAATTGCCGGACGAAGACCGGGCCGAGTTCCTGGAAGGCCTGGGCCTGCATGACAGCGGGCTGGATCGGGTGATCCGCGCCGGTTACGAGCTGCTGGGCCTGCTGACCTATTTCACCTGCGGCCCGAAAGAGACCCACGCCTGGACCATCACAAAGGGCACCCTGGCGCCACAGGCCGCCGCCGTCATCCACAAGGATTTCGAGCGCGGCTTCATCGCCTGCGAAACCATCGGCTATGAGGACTACGTCACCTGCCGGGGGGAGGCGAAAGCCAAGGAAACCGGCAAGATGCGCATCGAAGGCAAGACCTACCCGGTGAAGGACGGCGACGTCCTGCTGTTCCGCTTCAACGTCTGATGGCCTACGCGGTCAAGGAACTGTTCCGCACCCTGCAAGGGGAGGGCGGGCAATCCGGCCGCGCGGCGGTGTTCTGCCGGTTCGCCGGCTGCAATCTCTGGTCGGGGCGCGAAGAAGACCGCGCCTCCGCCATCTGCCAGTTCTGCGACACGGATTTCGTGGGCATGGACGGGGAGGGCGGTGGCCGGTTTGCCTTGGCGGCTGACCTGGCGGCGGCGATCGCTGCGTGCTGGGGGCCGGATACCGCCCGGCGCTATGTCGTCTTCACCGGCGGGGAGCCGCTGTTGCAGCTCGATCCCGCGCTGATCGACGCGGTTCATGCGCACGGCTTTGAGATCGCGGTCGAGACCAACGGGACCCTGCCAGCGCCGGAGGGCATCGACTGGATCTGCGTCAGCCCCAAGGCCGGGGCGGATTTCGTGCAGCGGTCCGGCGCCGAGCTGAAAGTGGTGTTCCCGCAGCCGGGCCTGGACCTGCTGGCGTGGGAAGGGTTGGATTTCCGGCATTTCTGGGTCTCCCCCATGGATGGCCCGGATCGCGCGGCGAACACCCATGCGGCGGTGGCGTTCTGCCTGGCGCACCCGCGTTGGCGGCTGAACCTGCAGGCGCATAAGTTCATCGGGATCCCGTAAATTGACCGGATAGCGCCCGGCCTTTCCCCCTGAAATTCTCCGCATCTTTGCGTCTCATATCAGACGCCGTTGAAATTGACTCTCCCCCTCCCCTTGAGGGAGGGGGTTGGGGGGAGGGGTCAATCCCCCCGAAACTGTGCCTTTTCACCCCTCCCCCCAGCCCCCTCCCTCAAGGGGAGGGGGAGACATCGTGGGTTAACATCAGGGGCGGCTGGTATGAGACGCAAAGACGCGGCGTGAGGTCCGCCATGTTGCAAACACCAGCGCATCACTGGCCAGCAACAGCGGTCTGTCCTACCCTCAGCCGCAAAATCAGGAGGCGCCGCCATGTCCTACCAAACCATCCAGGTCCGGCCCTGCACGGCTGTCATCGGCGCCGAGGTCTCCGGCATCGACCTGACCGAACCCCTCGGCAATCAACAGTTCCAGGAAGTCCACGACGCCCTGATGGCGCATCAGGTGATTTTCTTCCGCGACCAGAAACTGACCCTCGATCAGCACAAGGCGTTCGGGCGCCTGTTCGGGCCGCTCTCGATCCATCCCAACACCAAAGGCCCGGACGGCCATCCGGAGATCCTGCCGATCCACGCGGATGCGCAGTCGAAGCGCATTTCGGGGGAGCGGTGGCATACGGATGTGTCCTGCGATCAGGAGCCGCCGATGGGCTCGATCCTGAACCTGAAAGTCAT
>CAIUPC010000669.1 GCA_903900905.1 uncultured Acetobacteraceae bacterium | reverse complement strand
CCACGATCAAGGATTATGGCTTCATGTTCCGGGAGGCGGCGCCGCCCCTGCGGGACAAGGCCGCGACCGTGGCCGGGCTGACCCGCGACATCACCGAGTTTCTGACTGAATTCGGCTACGCGCCGACACGGGAGAAGCCGAATTTGACGGTGGCTTATCATTCCGCGTGTAGCCTGCAACATGGCCAGAAGGTGACCACCGCGCCGAAGACGTTGCTCAGCCGCGCCGGGTTCCGGGTGGTGGAGCCGGCCGAAGGACACCTCTGCTGCGGCTCCGCCGGGACCTACAACATGCTGCAGCCGGAGATCGCCGGGCAATTACGGGACCGCAAGCTGGCCAATATCAGGCGCACGAAACCGGACCTGATCGCGGCCGGTAATATCGGCTGCATGACACAGCTGGGGGGCCAGGGCCTGCCGATGGTGCATACGATTGAGCTGCTGGATTGGATGGCCGGCGGGCCGATCCCGGCGGCCTTGGCGGATCAGGGGTAGCGGTTCGATGCGCCGCCTCGCGCTGCTGTTGTGGTTGCTGCCTGGCCTCGCCTTCGGCCAGACCCCGGCTGAGAAGCGGGCGGAGGTGGAGCAGTTGTTGCAGGCGCTGCAAGCGGCTCCCAATTCCGAGGCGGCCGATGCCCTGGAAGAGCGCATTCAAAAGCTTTGGTTCGGTGGCAGCACCGCCGCCGTGACCCTGCTGATGCAGCGCGGCGCACGCGAACTCGGCACCAATGCCTACGAGACCGCGATCGAGGCGTTCAGCGACGCGATCACGCTCGATCCAACCCTGGCGGAGGCATGGCATCAGCGCGGCATCGCCCGCTTCCAGGCCGGCGACCGGGCCGGGGCGCTGGCGGATTTCAGGGAGACCCTGAAGCTGGAGCCACGCAATTTCGCCACCTGGAAGACCCTGGCCGATATCGCCGCGACCCGGGAGGACTGGAACGGCGCTTATGCCGCCTGGAAGAAGGTCATGGCCCTGGACCCCAAAACCCGCAACGGCGCGGAACGGCTGCGTGAGCTGCGGCGCAAGTCGTTGGGCGAGGATACGTAGGGGGTACGCAAGAATAGCCGTCACGGTTGGCGGTGCACGCTGCCCCCTCATCGTCATGCCGACCTGGGTCGGCATGACGGGGTTCGGGCGCCAGCGCCACAACCGCGGCAATGCGTCTTGGGCGGCGTCGCAGACGGATCATCACCGGTCCCAACCCCCGCCAGAACTATGGCTACGAACCGTATGTCGCTGCATACTGAAGCCATAACAAGGAGGATCCCCAATGGAAATTCAGGCCCTCGGCTACGTCGGTATCGGCGCCTCCGACCTCTCCCAATGGACCGACTTCGCCACCGGTTGGGTCGGCATGCAAATGGTCGAACAAGGCAACGCCAGCCGCGCCTTCCGCATGGATGACCGCCGGCAACGCTTCGTCGTCGATCGGGCATTGGCCGATGGGGAGCGTTATTTCGGCTTCGAAGTCGCCGACGCGGCTTCCCTGCAAGCCCTGGCCGCGCGTCTGGACGCCGCCGGCGTGGCCGTGCAGCAAGCCCCACGGGCCTTGGCCGATCAGCGGTTCGTGCGGGAGTTGATTACGTTTCAGGATCCGGGTGGTAATCGGTTGGAGGCGTTTTATGGCGCCGCCGTGGCCGATACCGCCTTCGCGCCCGGGCGCACGGTCTCGGGCTTTCGCACCGGCGCGCTGGGCATGGGGCACGCGGTGTTCCACGTGAAGAACATCGACGATCTGCTCGGCTTCTACCGCGATGTGCTGGGCTTCGGGGTCAGCGACTACATCACCACCCCGTTTCGCGCCTATTTCATGCACACCAACGCCCGCCATCACACGATCGCGCTGATCGAGACCGGGCGCGCGGACCTGCATCATCTGATGGTGGAGTATTATTCCCTCGACGATGTCGGGCAGGGCTATGACATCGCGCTGGGCGAGCCAGAGAAAATCGCCACCACCCTCGGCCGGCATCCGAACGACGCGGTGACATCGTACTATCTGCGCTCCCCCTCCGGTTTCATGGTCGAGTGCGGCTGGGGCGGCAAAGAAGTCACCCCCGGCGCCTGGACACCAACAGAGGTCACCGTCGGCCCCAGCCTTTGGGGGCATGAGCGCGCCTGGCTGCCGGCGGAACAGCGCGAAGCCGCCCGCGCCATGCGCCTGAAGGCCGCAGCCGACGGGCAGCGGATGCCGGTGCAGGTGATCGCGGGTAATTATGAGACCCTCAGCGGCGTGTGCCCCTGGTGGGATGCGGCGCGCGGCGCGACAGGAGATCAATGATGACCAAACCCCGCATTCCCGCGATCTCCGGCAAAGACGGCGTCGCGCCCGAATTTCATCCGCTGGTTGACGACGTCATCGGCGTGTTTGGCCAGGTACGGGGGCCGTTCAGCATGCTGCTGCACAGCCCCGGCCTCGCTGAACTGGTGCTGCCGCTGGTGCCATTCCTGCGTGAGAAGAGCATCGTT
>CAIUPC010000668.1 GCA_903900905.1 uncultured Acetobacteraceae bacterium | reverse complement strand
TGTCAGGACTGTCCCCGGTCTAAACACTTGTCCGGGCCACCGCTCGCGGCACCGTGCGGGTGCCGTTGGCCCGGACAAGCCGGGCCCTGACGGGGAGAAAATAACGTTGTCCTCACCTGGCAAAATTTCGTTTCCGCGCTGTGTGAACGCGGTAGGGACACGCCGGGCCATGACGAATGAGGCAGTATCGCGCACATTCGTTTCCGCGATCTGTGAATCCGGCAGGGCTTGTCCGGGCCATGACGGTTTAGCCAGATAGCGATCGGTCAATGGTTCGAGCGGTTGGTATTAACGGCCTTGCAGATAGTTAAGAATATCAAGATGCCCCGTCAAAAGCGCTTCTGTTTCCAGCGTGTTACCGGCCGGGGTCTTGATATTCATGACCGCATTGGCTGCTTTGAGCCGTTTGACAGCCTCCAGGCTCCCGCCCCGAACGGCGGCGAACAACGGCGCCTCGGTGGTGCCATCCAATGCATTGACCTGCGCGCCGGCCGCGATCAACAGCTGCATCGCCGCGATCTGGCCTTTTTCGGCCGCGGCACCCAATGCCGTGAGTCCGTTCAGCGCCGCGATGCCGATATTGGCCTTGGCGGCGATCAGCAACCGAACCGTCTCAGGATCGCCACGATAAGCAGCAAACATCAGAGCTGTCGCGCCATTATCCGCCCGGCTGTTCACGTCCGCGCCGCGCGCTATCAAAAGCTGTACAATCTCAGCCCGCCCGGATTGCGCCCCGAGCATCAGGACCGTGCCCCCGAGATGGGTACGCGCTTTGATGTCGGCACCAGCTTTCAACAACCGCTCGACCGCGGCTACCTGACCATTTTGCGCGGCGAGTTGCAGCGCGGTTGCTCCTTCACGCGACGACACGTCAAGCTTGACGCGGGCGTCCAGCAATGCTTCGATGATGCTGTTACTCCCCCTTTCGGCTGCGATCATAAGAGGTGTTCGGCCACCCGGGATCGTCTCAGCATTAGGGTCGGCACCAGCCTGTAGCAAGATAAGGACGATATCCAGGCGGTTCCTGAACACCGCCAGCATTAACGGCGTCAGGCCATCCGCCGCGCTTTGATCGACGTTCGCTCCCCTGGCGATCAGCATCCGCAAAATATCGAGATTACCGCCATAAACATTGCTCTTCAGCGCCGTCATACCCGACGGAGACAGAATGTTCGGATCCGCGCCCGCGTCCAACAGAATTCGCACGATCTCAATAAAGCCCCTGCCCGCCGCCAGCATCAGCGGCGTGGCGCCGGAAGCCGCCGGGGCATTGACGTCGGCTTTGGCCTCCAGCAGCTCAATAACGGTTTGCTGTTCCGCCGCGTCTGCCGCGTTGGCAAGGTCTTCTGGCGCCCCGAAGGCCGGCGATGTCATGACGAGCACCGACAGCACACTGGCCATCAGACCCCGGGCGGCATTTCGCGACACGTTCACAACCACAATCTCCGGCAAATACCCTTACCGGAGGATAATGGACGGCCCCGGTCAGTCGCGCCAGCCGGGATCCCGGCGATCCAACATCCGCAGCATCGCCGGCCAATGCAAATCATCCGATCGGCCGCGCGCGGCAACCTGACGGCGGCGGGCAACGCTCCGTTCAACGATATCGTCATTGACCAGCGTAATCTTCGTGCCGGTCGCCGCCATCGCGTCGACCTGCGCCTGGCAAGCGGCCTCGAACCGGTAGATGTTGCGAAAGGCAGTCGCCGCGGTGGCACCGCAAACCAGCAGGCCGTGATTGCGGAGCACCAGGTAATTGGTCGTGCCCAGGTCCTCGATCAGACGCGCCCGCTCGTCGAGGTCGACGGCCGGGCCCTCGTAGTCGTGATAGGACACCGGCAGGCACCCGATGGCGGTCTGAGTCATCGGCAGGAAGCCGCATTCCAGCGACGAAACCGCCATCCCGGCCCGTGTGTGGGTATGGATCACGCAGGCGATGTCATGACGCACGCTGTGGATGGCGCTGTGAATGACATAGCCGGCGTAGTTCACCCCCAGCTCGCGCCCATGCGGGTTCAGGAGCTCGTTGCCTTCCAGATCAATCGTCACCAGAGAGGAGGCGGTGATTTCCTCATACATCCAACCGTAGGGGTTGATCAGGATGCGGTTGTTGTCACCGGGTACCCGCAGCGTGACGTGGTTTCCGATCAGGTCGATCTGATTGAAATGCGCCAGCAGCCGGTAGACGGCCGCGCATTCCAGACGGGCCTGCCACTCCGCCTCGGACACGCGGGCGCGGACCGAGCTCATCATATTGGTATCGGGCATCGTTCTCTTCCTGTCAGTGAGCGGCCGGCACAGCGGTCGTGCGCGGTTGATTACGCCCGACCACCAGCACGCAGATAGTCCCAATGGTGGCCACCACCGCGATCGGCATGATCGCCAATGGGAAGCTGCCGGTCTCGTCCTTGATCCAACCGATCATGTAGTTGAAGAAGAACCCGGACAAGTTGCCCAGCGCGTTGATCTGCGCGAGGCCCGCCGCGGCCGTGCTGGCCCCCAGCCACTCCGACGACAGCGCCCAGAACGGCCCCTTGCTGGCATAGGTGCCGGCCGCGATCAGCGTCATCAGCGGGATGATGACCCAGATGTTCTTGATGAAGAAGAACGTCAGCACCATCGCCACGACCATCCAGGCCAAGGGCAAGGCATTGTGCCACACACGCTCCCCGGTCTTGTCGGAACTGCGGCCCCACAGGATCATCCACACGGCGGCGATGCCGAACGGAATGGCATTGACGAGACCGGTTTCGAAGTTGGTCATGCCAAACGACTTGACCAATTGCGGCATCCAGAGCGCGAGGGAGGTCGATGCCCCGGCCGCACCGGCATAGACCAGCGCCATGACCAGCACGTATTTGTTGGTCATGACCTTCCAGACCGATTGGTGGGGGACCTTCGGCACCCGCCGGCTTTCCGCGGCCAGACGGGCGATCAGCCACTCCTGCTGCTCCCGCGGCAACCAGGGCGCATGCTCCGGCCGATCGGTCAGCCAGAAGAAAGCGGCGAAACCCAGGAGCAGGGTCGGAGCGGCTTCCAGCAGAAAGATCCACTGCCAGCCGCCGAGGCCCAGGACCCCGTCCATGCCGAGGATCGCACCCGAAATCGGCGAGCCAATGAGCCCGGCCACCGGGATCGCGACCATGAAGATGCCGACGATCTTGGCGCGATAAACGGCAGGGAACCAATAGGTGAGATACAGGATCACACCGGGGAAGAACCCCGCCTCCGCCGCGCCCAGCATAAACCGCAGCACGAGGAACGAGATCGGCCCACCAATCAAGGCGAAGGCGGCGGAGACCACACCCCAGCTGAGCATGATGCGCGCGATCCACTTCCGCGCGCCAAACTTCTCCAGCCCCAGGTTACTGGGCACTTCGAGGATGAAATATCCGATGAAGAAAATGCCCGCCCCAAGCCCGTAGGTCTTGGGGTCGATTCCCACCGCCTTATTCATTTGCAGAGAGGCGAACCCGACGTTCACCCGGTCAATATAGCACAGCAGGTAAGCCATGATCAGAAACGGCATCAGCCGCCAGGATACGGAACGCATTGTAGCCCGTTCGAGGGCTTTATCATTCAGAGCGGCAGACATTGACGCACTCCCTTGGTTATTACCAAGCAGCCTAACGCCCCTTATTGCTGTTGTGCAACTCGCCGACGCGGCAAAGCTGCTGCCGTGCCTCGTCCCTCCGCACGCCAGACGCGATAGTGATCGATCGCTCCATGCGGGCCTTGACGCGAAATGATACCCAACGGCTTCGCCTGCCCCCAGCGTGCAGGGTCGATTTCGGCGCCGCGATGTTCAGTCCTGACCAGGAGGACCGCCGCCCCGGACAGGTCTACCTGGTCCAAGGTCGTATAATCCAGCCGCTGATCAACGCCCGCCACGGCCTGCAGCGCCGGTGCGTGCCAGGCCAACTCGGACGACAGCGCATAATCCTCCGCGATCACGAACCTCACGCCTTCCCGTTTACCCAACTCGTCCAGTTGCGTTTCAAGCTCGGCCCAACCAAGTAGTTGCCGCGCCAAAGGATCGCGCTGTGACGGTACCGGCAGCGCAAAGGTCAGTGCCTGGAATAATACGACCGCGGTCAGCGCGAAACCGGTAGCCACCGATGGGCGGAGCCAGCGCCACCATCGCCCTGAAACGAGGCCGCCGGCGGCAATGACGGCGGCCGGATAAATGACGGCTGGCCAATTGCCCTGCACCCGATCACCAAAAGCATGTTGGGTGAACACCAGCGCCGCCGGGACGGAAAACAACAACAGGATCGCCCGGGCGGGTTGTGCCCCACGCCGCGCCATAGCGGCCAAGCCGGCCGCGCAAAGGACCCCGATACCTGGGGAGACCATGCCCATCTGCCCGCCGAAAAGCTCACCCAGGAACGTCAGCGCCCGCGTCGGCTGCCAGTCTGCGACCCGGCCACCCTGCTTAAGGAAGCTGGCCCATCCATGGTCCGCGTTCCATAGAATGACGGGCAGGAACAGCAACCCGCCCAGCAAGGCGCCAAGCCAGGGCGCCGGACGGCGCAGCCAGGTGCGGCCGGGCGGGGTAAAGACGAGCCAGAGCGCGATCCCCAGCCAGAGGAAGGCGGCGGTATATTTGCTGACCAAGGCCAGACCGGCGCCGGCCCCCGCGACCAGCCACCAGCCCCCAGCCGCGCCGGTCGCGATCCGGGCCATCGCCCAAAGCGTCCCACACCAAAACAGCAGCAGCGGCGCATCGGGCGTCATGACCAGCGAGCCTGCCCCAACCAGCGGCATGGCATTCCACAACACGCCCACCGCCACCGCGCATTTACGCCCCGGAAACAAGCGGGCCGCCGCGTCCGCCAGCATGACCGTTTCGAGCGCTGCCGCCAGCGGCCCAAGCAGCCGCACGCCGAGCGAACTGTCTCCAAAAACCGCCGTGCCCACCGCGATCCAAATCGCCACCATCGGTGGATGATCCAGGTACCCGGGGGCCAGGGCACGTGACCAGACCCAATAATAGGCCTCATCCGGGACCAGCGGCAGATAGGCCGCTATCGCCAGCCGGAGGAGTGTCAGCGCCGCCAGGCTGGCGGCGGCCACCCTCACCGTGC
>CAIUPC010000667.1 GCA_903900905.1 uncultured Acetobacteraceae bacterium | reverse complement strand
GCATCCACGCCTTTTGGAGCATCCGATTTGGCAAGGCGTGGATGCCGACCTGCGTTGGCATGACGAGGGCCGATGACGGGGGGCGATGACGGGGGGCGATGACGGGGATGGGGCGACGGTGGGGCCACATCGCGGTCCCACCAGTAACCCCCGAGGTGCTTCATCAAACAGTCACACACCTGTCTTAATCCCGCTGCTATCCCCCACTCAGCGCACTGAAAGACAGGGTAGCCGTGCTCGAACTCGTCAAACTCAGTCGCCGCTTCGGTGACAAGCTCGCCGTCGCCGGCGCCGAACTGAAAATCGAGCGTGGCGAGATGGTCGGCATTATCGGCCGTTCCGGCGCCGGAAAATCGACTCTGCTGCGGCTGATCAACCGGCTGATCGAGCCCACCGACGGCCGCATCCTGTCCGATGGCCGCGATGTGACCGATCTCCGCGGTGCCGAGCTACGCGCCTGGCGGGCCCGCACCGCCATGATTTTCCAGCAATTCAACCTGGTGAACCGGCTCGACGTGCTCACCAACGTGCTGTGTGGCCGGCTCAACCAGATGTCGACCACACGGGTGCTGTTCAAGATGTTCACCCCGGCCGAACGGGCGCTGGCGATCCGCGCGCTGGATCGCCTGGGCCTGGCGGAGGTCGCGATGAACCGCGCCGACGCCCTGTCCGGCGGGCAGCAGCAGCGCGTGGCGATCGCCCGGGCGCTGATGCAGGAACCCACGGTGATGCTGGCCGACGAGCCCATCGCCTCGCTGGATCCAATGAACGCCAAGGTGGTGATGGATGCGCTGCTGGACATCAATCAGCGTGACGGCATCACGGTTCTGACCAATCTTCACACACTTGACACCGCGCGCACCTATTGCCGCCGTATCATTGGCATGTCCGCCGGCCGGATCGTCTTCGACGGTAAGCCGGAAGAACTGACGGACACCGTCCTGCGCGCGATCTACGGCGACGCCGGCGACGGCGCGGTCCTGGACGAACGCATGACCTCCACCAGCCTCCCGGCGGGCGTGATGCCTGCCTTGGCCCAATAGCAAACACCCCGAACGGAGAACGCCTATGCTGCGTCGCACACTCACCCGGATGGCGCTCGTCGCCGTCGCCGGCCTTGGCATCGCCATACCGTCCGCCAGCCGCGCCGAAGACTGGAAAGCCACCGTCAAAGAGTTCCGCATCGGCCTTCTCGGCGGTGAGAACACCGCTGATCGCCTGAAGAAGCACGACGGCTTCCAGCGCCTGCTGCAGGAAAAGCTGGGCATCCCGGTGAAGCTGTTCCCCGCCGCCGACTATGCGGGCGTGATGCAGGGCATCGCCGCCGGTCAGTTGGACGCCGCCGGTTTCGGCGCCTCGGCCTTCGCCGGCGCCTGGATTGACTGCAAGTGCATCGAGCCGATCGTGGTGCCGCAGGAAACCGATGGCTCGGTGTTCTATTATTCGGTGATGGTCACCCGTAAGGACTCGGGCATCACATCGATCGACCAGATGAAAGGCCATTCGCTGGCCTTCGCGGATCCGAACTCCACCTCCGGCTATCTGATCCCGAGCGCGACCTTGAAGTCCAAGGGCGTCGATCTGACGGATGGCAAATATTTCTCCCGCACCGGCTTCGCGGGCGGGCATGAGCAGGGCGTGGTCGCCATGCTGAACAAGCAGTACGACGCCTGCGTGACCTGGACCTCCGGCCAGGGCGACATCAACGAGGGCTATAGCCGCGGCAACCTGAAGTCCATGGTCACCAAGGGCATGCTCAAGATGTCGGACGTGAACATCATCTGGCAGTCGGGCAAGATCCCCAACGGCCCCTGGGCGGTGCGTTCGGCGCTACCGTCGGACCTGAAGAAGCTGCTGGCTGATTTCATGCTCGATCTGCCGAAGTCGCATAAGGACGTCTACGACTCGATCGAGCAGGGTTCCGGTATCGGCTACGTGCCGGCGACGATGGACCTGTACAAGGACATCATCGAGCTGCGTGAGTCCGAACGCCGCGGCTCGCGTTCCTGAGGCGGTCAGGGATAAGCGACTTATGTCCTCCTTCCCGTCGTCCTCACGCCTGAGCGCCTGGGCGCTGACCTAGGATGGCGACCACTCAAACAACCGTCATCCCCGGGCTTGTCCCGGGGACCAGGGTTTCCGACTCTGCCGCGATTGGTCCCCGGGACAAGCCCGGGGATGACGGGGCAGGCACGGCCCACCCCGCCCCACCGTCCGCATGACCCAAACCAACCCCACCAACGACCCGTCCTACCGCCTGTTCCAGCAGCGCGTCGGCGCGCTGCGGCGGGCGCGGATTGCTGAGACCTGGCTGACGATCACGGTGATCGTGCTGCTGTTTATCGTCTCCGCGGTCTGGACCGACTTCTCCCCCGAAAAAATCGCGGCCGGGATCCCCAGGATTGGGGAGTATTTCGGCAAGTTGTTCTCCATCGAACCCAAGCGCGGCGCGCCCCCCATCAGCGTGCTGGCCTGGCCGCATGTGTTCGGCGGCGTCAAAGAGCCGCAATCCATCCTCTATTGGTTCTACCGCATCGACATCTACGCCACGCTGCTGTGGCAGACGGTGCAAATGGCCATCCTGGCGACGGTGATGGGCTTCACCGCCGCCTTCGTGCTGTGCTTCCCGGCCACCGGCACGCTGCTGCCGCTGCGCCCCGTGGTCTTCGCGGTGCGCCGCCTGCTGGAGATCCTGCGCACCATCCCGCAGGTCGTGCTTGCCTTCATCTTTGTCTGGCCCTTCGGTATCGGCCCCCTCGCCGGCATTCTCGCCATCGGCATCCACACCACCGGCGCGCTGGGCAAACTCTTCGCCGAACTCAACGAAAACGCCGATCAGCGGGCGGTTGAGGGGATCAGGTCGGTGGGTGGGTCATGGCTGGCGCAGATGCGCTATGGCGTGGTGCCGCAGGTGCTGCCCGGCTTCTTCAGCTACGGGCTGCTGCGGTTTGAGATCAATGTCCGCTCCTCCACGATCATCGGCTTTGTCGGCGCCGGCGGCATCGGGGCGGAGCTGAAGCGCGTCATCGGCTTCAACATCTATGAAGAAGTCAGCGCGATGGTGATCCTCATCCTGCTGATGGTGGTCGCGCTGGACGTGACCTCGGAGAAGATTCGCCACCGCTTCATCGTGGGACGCGGCGCATGAGCAGCATTCGCCTCGCCGATATCGGGCCCGCCGAGATCGCCGCCGAAAAGCGCCGCGCCCCGCTGGCGTTCGGCCTGTCACCACGAGCGCAGGCGCTGCGCTGGGCGATCTGGGCCGGCATCGCGGGTTACCTGCTGTACCTCCACTGGCTGTTCGATTTCAGCCGCGTGTTCACGGGGTTGGAGCGGCTGTGGGTCATCGTCCGCCTGATGATCGACTGGACCGGTTTCAGCGGCTGGGATCATACGGAATTGATCCTCTCGATGCTGGAAACCGTCGCCATGGCCTACCTCGGCAGCATGCTGGCCGTGGTGATCGCGGTGCCGCTGGGCTTCATGGGCGCGCGCAACATCGTGCCGCAGCCGATCTTCCGGTTCTTTACGCGCCGGCTGTTCGACGGCATGCGCGGCATCGACCAGCTGATCTGGGCGCTGGTTTTCGTGCGCGCGGTGGGGTTGGGCCCCATCGCCGGCATCCTGGCGATCTGCGTCGCCGATACCGGCGTGCTGGCCAAATTATTCGCCGAAGCGATTGAGAACATCGACCGCCGGCAGTTGGAGGGCGTGACCTCGACCGGCGCCGGGAAGGTTTCGGCCTTGCGCTTCGGCGTGCTGCCGCAAATCCTGCCGGTGATGATCAGCCAGACCTTATATCAGATCGAATCCAACTCCCGCGAAGCCACCATCCTCGGCCTTGTCGGCGCCGGGGGGATCGGGTTGCGGCTGTCGGAGCGCATTCAGATCAACGCCTGGGATCAGGTCGCCTATGTGATCGTCCTGGTGCTGATCACGGTCGCCGTCATCGACAACCTGTCCCGCCTGCTGCGGATGCGCCTGATCGGGACGCCCAGCCTGCGCGGCTGAGCGAACCGGCCGTCAGACCCGCCGGATATTCCAGGGGAAGGCACCGGTGGCCTCGATCCGGCCGGTCAGGCTCCGGCGCAGGGCGGTTCGGATCTGGAACTGGCCCAATGGCACCGATGGCACCGTCTCGAACGCCCGCGCCTGCAACCTATCGGCGACCAAGGCCCGTTCCTGCTCCGTCCCGGCCAGCAGCCATTGGTCGGTCAGCGCCTCGATCTGCTCGTCTTTGAACCAGCCCGCCCAGCCGCTGTCGCCCAGACCCCGCATGAAGAACTGGCTGACCGGCGTGCCGATGGTCGTCGTCGAGCCCCAGGTGTGGAGAATCGACCAACCGCCTTTATCCACCGGTTCGCGGCTATTGCGGCGCTGGTTGACGGTGCCCCAATCGGTCTGCACCAGCTCCACGTTCATCCCGAGCCGGCGCAGCAGGTCGTGCCCCACTTCGCCCATTGGCCCAATACTGGCGAAGTCGGCGGGGCTGATGATCACCACGCGCTCATTATTGTAACCCGCCGCCTTCAGCGCGGCCTTGGCCTTCTCCAGATCCGCCGGCATCGCGCTGGTCCCGATTTCCCGCCCATCCAGGGTCCCGCATGGCAGCAGCGATTTGCAGACCCGGAAGGCCGTGGGGTCATTGCCGGTGATGGCGGCCATGTAATCGGCCTGATCCACCGCCATCATCACCGCCTGCCGGATCGCCTGATTATTGAACGGCGGATGCAGATGGTTGAAGCGCAGGATGCCGTTATAGCCGCTGGGATTGGCGTTGCCGATTTCGATCGCGGGCTTGCCGCGCAACAGCGGCAGCAAATCGGGTTGCACCTGCTCGTACCAATCCACCTCCCCCGCCATCAAGGCCGCCGCGGCGGTCGCGGAGTCCGGGATGTTCTTCCATTCCACGCGCTCGAAATGCGCGATCTTCCCACCGGCGGTCCAACCCGCGGGTTCCTGGCGCGGCACGTAGCCAGAGAAGCGGGTATAGACCGCCTGTGCCCCCGGGACGAATTCGTCGCGCTGAAACTGGAACGGGCCGGAGCCGGTCGTATCGGTGATCTGCTTGAACGGATCGGTACGGGCGACGTGCTCAGGCAGCATGAACGCCACGTTGCCACCGCCCCGGGCGAGGATCGGGATCAACGCCGGCAGCGGGCGCTTCAGGCTGATCCGAATCGTACGGTCGTCGCTTGTGTCCCAGGCATCGACGAAGCGGGCGATGCTCTGGCCCAGCACTTCCCGCGCGGCCCAGCGGGCCAGACTCCGCGCGCAATCGCGGGCGAGGACCGGCTCGCCATTATGGAACCGCAGGCCTTCGCGCAACGTGATCAGGCAGGTGCGGCCATCATCCTCGATGCGGTATCCAGCCGCCATCTGTGGCTGCACCGTCTGCGCCGCATCGATCCCGAACAGCGTGTCATAGATCGCCCAGCCGTGATTGGTGGTGACCAGCGCGGTGGTGAAATGCGGGTCGAGAATGGTCAGATTGGCATGCGGTACCAGTCGCAGAACCCGAGGATCGCTGATTTGCGCGCGAGCCGGCCGATTGGCCAGCAGTGACAGGGCGGCGGCACCCAGAAGTGTCCGGCGTTGCATGGCTCGTTCCCCCTATCTGCCGGACGTTGACGTCCGTGCGGCACTTTCCTTCGCGGGGGCTGTCCCCGCTTCCGTCACATCGTGCAGTAAACGTGCACGATCGCCTTATCGGCAACCTCCGACACCGTGTGCCCGGCGTGCCGCCCGTCATCGAGGGCGATCGCCGGCACCTCCCGGCGGAGGAAGGCGTCGATCATCCGCGTGCTGGCGCCATAGGTCACCTTCAGCTCCGCCCCCTCCCCGGTCTTGGTGACCTGGCGGGTGGTAATGAAGCCATTCACCAGACCCACGACCGCGCCGTCCGGCCCCAGAACGGGGCCACCACTGAAACCATTAACGACCTCTTTGGCGTCCATCCAAAGATAGTCGCGCTTCTCGTTGGCACGGAACGGCCGCCGGGCGGTGCGGAGCGTGCCCAGGGTTTCCGTCGGTACAAGGTCGTCGCCCTCGCCGGGATAGCCGAAAATATCCAGCCGGGCAGCGCCACTGGGCCTTGGCGCGAAGCTCAGCGCGGCCGGCGGGCGGGTCTTGACCGCCCGCAACAGCGCCAGATCATTATCCGCATCGCTCGCCACCAACTTCGCCGGCGTCGGCTTCAAATGGCGGGAGGCGATCTCGATCAGCCGGCAGTCCTTGACCACATGAGCGACGGTCATCACGCTCCCATCCGCGGCAATGAAGAACCCGGTTCCGGTCAACATCGTCGGCTGACCACGCTCCGCCGGGCGCAGGATCACCGGCAGGGTGGCCACCACATAGGGCGAATGCGTGCTGTCCTCCTGGCCATTGGGCGTGATCACCGACGGCAGACGCGGCGGCGCCGGTGCCTGGCCCGTCGCTGTTGGCGCGCCCATGCCCGCGAAAGACCCGGGCGGCAGCAAAGGCGGCGATCCGGACGGGGCCGGTGGTTGGGTTGCGAAGGAGGCGGCCGCCTGGGATGCCGGCGCCTGAATGGCCGGAACCGGTACGGGCGGTGTCCGCGGCGCGGGGGGCGGCCGCGGCGCGGGCGGCGCAATCATCACGACGTGCTTGTCAGCCTCGGCCTCCGGCCCCGGGCGGGCGGAGGGATGAGTACGAGACCAGAAAGCCCCGACACCAACGCCCACCAGGACGAAGGCGACCGTCAGACCAACCAGATCCGATTTCATCCCCATACGCGACCTTTGCCCTTGCGAGCCCATGTTGCATCGTACCACGCAATCATGCCGGCCCGCCATATGATCGGACCGGACACAGTGCATGTCAGCGAAAATGTTCTGCCGCACCAGCGCGGCGACGCTTCAAATGGGTATCCGCCCCCGGTGCCCAAGACGATTCCTTCATCAACTATGCCAGTTTAGTCAGTCCAATGCCATTTCTGTTCGCCGCCATGGTCAGGTCCTGGCAATCACTCACGCGTCTGTGAACCGAACGCGCCCGTACAGGCGGCTCATGTCATCCGAACCGGCCTCGACGCCGTGTGGTTCCACCTCTGGCGATCATGCTCTAATCCCCCGGCCCGGTATCCTCGACCAGAACGACATGCAGGTTGCGCGGCCCATGCGCGCCCAGTTCCAGCGTCTGCTCGATATCGGCGGAGCGGGACGGGCCGGTCACCAGCATCACATTGCGCGGCATCCCGCCCATCTCCGCGCGGAGCTTGTCCCAGGCTTCCTCATAGGCGCCAACAAGGTTCGACGCCCGCAACACCACGATCGCGGTATCGGACAGCAGGTTCAGCGTCGTCGGGCGGACCGGGGCGCTGGGCAGCATCAGGGTCCCGGTCTCGGCGATCGCGGCGAATCCGTGCTGGACGCTGACGGCGTCCGTTGCCTCGGCCCGGCCGGTCCAGACATCCAGCATCGGCCGGTTCGACCAGGGAATCGCCTGCAATTCCGGGTGCGGCGCCATGATGAAGCGGCTCGGCAGGTTCTGCGACTGCAGGTAATCCGCGATAGCGTCCGGCACGGCGTTCATATCCGCCACCCGCACGACCGATCCGAACTCCTTGGTGACATTGCGCACGAACAGATCGACCTGCTCATTGTGCGGCAACCGGGAGCGGGCGGGGATCAGATGCCGCGGATGGCGCTCCAGCCGGCCGCGCAGCATGTCCTTCTGATCCTCGGGCAGCGGCCCGCGCCGCAGGCCACGGCGAATCGCGCCCAGCATCAATGCCTTGCTCATGGTCAGAGCGCCCCGTCGCGTTTGGCCCGCGCATAGCGGGCGAAGAACGTATCCCCCTCGGGCGCCGGCAGGTCCCTGCCCTGCGTCCAGCCGCCCGCCAGCGGCAGGCTGGCGAATCGGCCCTTCTTGCGGCCCAGCCACCCCATCCCCAGCACCGCCGCCCGGGTCGCCAGCCGGTATAGCGACGGCCGCCGGGCGAAGAAGGCCCACAGGCCGAGGTTGTTGCGGATCGCGGCGGGGCTCAGATGCCGTTCGAACTCCCGCTCCCGCCAATGGCGCATCAGCTTGGGCAGCGGGATTTTCACCGGGCAAACGCTCTCGCACTTGCCGCAGAAGGTGGAGGCATTGGGCAGATGCCCGGCTTTCTCCACCCCCAGCAGGCCTGGCGTCAGAACCGAACCCATCGGGCCGGGATAGACCCAGCCATAGGCATGCCCGCCCACCGCGCCATAGACCGGGCAATGGTTCATGCAGGCGGCGCAGCGGATGCAGCGCAGCATGTCCTGAAATTCGGTCCCGATCATGCCGGTGCGGCCATTGTCGATCAGGATGACATGGTATTCCTCCGGCCCATCCAGATCGCCCGGGCGGCGCGCGCCGGTGGAGAACGTCGTGTAGACGGAGAAATCCTGCCCGGTGGCCGAACGCGCGAGGACCCGCAGCAGGGACGTGCAATCCTCGATCGTGGGGACGCATTTCTCGATACTGGCGAGGACGATGTGCACCTTCGGCAGGGTCTGCGTCAGATCGCCATTGCCCTCATTCGTCACAATGACGCTGCTGCCGGTCTCGGCGATCAGGAAATTGGCCCCGGTGATCCCGACATCGGCGGCGAGGAAGCGGGAACGCAGCTTGGTCCGCGCTTCCGTCAAAATATCGCGCCGTTCGGCGAACACCCGGTCCGCCGGCAGATCGGTGTGGTGTTTGCGGAACGCGTCCTCCCACTGGTCCATATTCAGATGGAACGCGGGGGCGATGATGTGGCTCGGCAGTTCGTCGCGGAGCTGGATGATATATTCGCCGAGATCGGTCTCGACCGGGGTGATGCCGTGTTTTTCCAGGTGCTGGTTGATGGCGATTTCCTCGCCGATCATGGATTTGCCTTTGGTGACGGTGCGGGCGCCGACACGCTGGCAGATGGACAGCACCGCGGCGCGGGCGGCCTCGGCATCGGCGCACCAATGTACCTGACCGCCGGATTTGATTACATTGGCTTCGTAGGTCTCGAGATAGAAGTCGAGATTGGCGATCGCGTGGTTTTTGATCTCGCGGGCGGTTTCGCGCAGCTGCTCGAATTCCGGCAGGCCGGCGACGGCGGCGGCGCGGCGGGCGATGAAGCTGGGGCCGGAGCGGGCAAGCGCCCTTTGCAGCCCGGTATCGGCGAGGGCTTTGTGCGCGTTCTCTTTGAAAGCCGGCGAGGTGGCGACATGCATGGGGCGGTGGCTCCTTCGCCTGCGTGTCTACAGGGTTTTTGGTTCGCCGGGAATCAGGGGCACGGCATAGGGTGCGAACCAGAGCTGTGCGCTCCATCGGCGCCCGGAGAACAAGGGTCTCCCCCTCCCCGTGTGGGAGGGGGTTGGGGGGAGGGGGCAAAGGACACGAACGGGTGTGGTATCCCCCTCCCCCCAACCCCCTCCCGCAAGGGGAGGGGGAG
>CAIUPC010000666.1 GCA_903900905.1 uncultured Acetobacteraceae bacterium | reverse complement strand
CCCTGTCATGCCGACGAAGATCGGCATCCAAGCCCTTCTTCCAAGCCCTCTGAAAGGCAGAGCCGATCAGTTCAGCACTCGGAAATCATGCGCCTTAAGTTCGCGCATGTAGTGCATCAGATGGATGTTTTCTCGATGTTGAAAATGGTCATCTAGCCTTTGCTCCATTTGCTCTGGCTCCCAAACAAGAAGCGGCTCGAGACCTAAGCACTCTTCAACGGATGCCTCGTGTTCTTCGTATGCATTGCGAGGCTGTGCCTTTGAAACATAAATGAGGAAGCCTGCACCAGATGGGTTCCGTCGAAAGAACTTGACGTCGCTTTGTAACTCAATCTCGAGCGGACGATGACCGATCACAGGCCAGCGATCTATGGAGATGGCAGGAATTCGGATTGCGGTTTTAAACAGAATGCTGCTCTTGCAAACATCATCTACGCTGGCAAGTTGTTCTGTCTGGAGGTTGTAGAACGCCATCAGCTTGGACAAAACGCGACCGTAGCCCCAACCACCGGATGGCATGGGGAACCCGAAGACATCGCCTGCCCGATATTTGGCCCGCCTGCCCGTCAATGTCGTTCTCCACTCGCTACCGCGGTCCCACAGGACCAAATTCCTGATTCGACCTAAAGCCGTAATAGATACCTAGAGGGTTATACGGACCGACACCATTGATCTTATTCGCCAACTTAGGCGATGGGATGCCGCCATACGCATTGATCAAGTCTTGCTCCCGTCCGCGGATGGCGGATGCCGCCAGTGAGGGCGTGGATGCCGACCTGCGTCGGCCTGACGGGATGAATCAGCCGGTATCGGCACCCCAAAACCACCCAACCCTGGCCTCCGCCGCGCGCAGGCGCTACATCCTGCGCATCTTCGGGAGACCAGATCGCATGACCTCTGACGCCAGCCTCATTACCACGCGCGATGGCCGTATCGGCCGCATCCTCATGAACCGGCCGCGGGCGCTGAACGCGCTCGACCTCGACATGATTCAGGGCAGCCTCGCGATCCTGCGCGAATGGGCCGAGGACCCGCATGTCCACGCCGTCACCATCGAGGGCGCTGGCGATCGCGCCTTCTGCGCCGGCGGCGATGTGCGTGCGCTGCGGGAGTGGCAGACCACCGGCAACCGGCATCTGGCGGACGCCTTCTTCGAGCAGGAATACGAGCTCAACCTGCTGATCAACAACTACCCCAAGCCCTATATCGCTTTGATCGACGGCATTTGCATGGGCGGCGGCATCGGCATGGCGGTGCATGGCGCCTATCGCGTCGCCACCGAGCACGCCGATTTCGGCATGCCCGAGACCATCATCGGTTTCTTCCCCGATATCGGCGGCACCTACCTGCTGCCGCGTTTGCCCGGCCAGCTTGGCAACTATCTCGGCCTGACCGGCCTGCGCATCAAGGGCGCTGACGCGGTGCATGCGGGTTTCGCCACCCATTTCGTGCCCCGGGCCGAACTGCCGGCGCTGTCCGCCGCCCTCGCTGAGGAAGGCGCCGCCGCCCTCGCCCGGTTCGCGCAGCCGTTGCCGGCATTCTCCCTGGCCGAACAGATGGCGACCATCGACCAGTGCTTCAGCGCACCGACGGTGATGGAGATCGTGCAGCGCCTCGAAGCCGCCGGCACCGATTGGGCGCATGCGGCGATCAAGGCGCTGCGTGGTGTTTCCCCCACCGCGCTTTGCTTCACGCTGGAAGCGCTGCGCCGCGGTGGCAATCTGAACCTGAAGGAAGCGCTGGACGCGGAATTCGCGCTCACCAAGACCACCATGGCCTATCCCGACTTCGCCGAGGGCGTGCGCGCCATGGTCGTCGACAAGGATCGCAAGCCGTCCTGGCAGCCGGCGCGGCTGGAGGATGTTGATCCGGCCGTGGTCGCGGCGATGTTCGTCTGATGCAGACCAGCGTCGAAAGCCGGGCGTCCTGGGTGGTGGCGATCGTCGCTTTGACGATCCTCGCCATCGCCTATGGCGGCCCCATGCTCTCCGCGGTGGCGCTCAAGCCGATCGCGGCGGATTTGGGGACGGAGCGCTCGGTGCCGACGCTGGCGACGTCGCTGTCGTTCATTGGTGCCGGCTTCGGCGGCATCCTCATGGGCTGGCTGTCGGAGCGTATTGGCATCCGTGCCATCGTCACCTTCGGCGCCATTATGATCGGCATTGGGATGGCGATCGCATCCTCCGGCGGGGTGACGACGCTGTATCTTGGCTACGGCGTGTTCATGGGCCTGTTCGGCGCGTCGTGCATGTTCTCCCCGATCATGACCTATGTCAGCCGCTGGTTCGATGTGCGCCGGGGCACGGCGGTGGCGCTGATCTCGTCCGGGCAATATGTGGCCGGCATCATCTGGCCGGGCATTTTCCAGGCCGGGGTCGAGGCCTATGGCTGGCGCCGCTGCATGGTGCTGTATGGCATCGTGGTGGCGGCGACGGTGGTGCCGCTGGCGCTGATCTTCCTGCGCAAGCCGCCGGTCGTGCCGCTGCACGGCACGATGCATCACGGCCCCGCCAAGGGCACACGAGTCGCGGGCCTGCATCCGGAGTTGGCGATGGTGCTGCTCTCGGTGGCGATTTTCTGCTGCTGCATGACCATGTCCATGCCGATGCAGCATTTGGTCGCCTATTGCGGCGACCTCGGTATCGGCGCGGCGCACGGGGCGATCATGCTGTCGGTGCTGTTGGGCAGCGCCTTTCTGGCGCGGCAGTTCTGGGGCTGGCTGTCGGACAAAATCGGCGGGCTGCGCACGGTGCTGTTCGGCTCCCTCGCCCAGGCAACCGCGATGGCCGGGTTTCTGGTAACGGAGGATGAAACCGGGCTGTTCGTCGTCTCCGCCGCCTTTGGGCTGGGCTATGCCGGGTTGATCCCGGCCTATGTGTTGGCCGTGCGCGCGCTCTATCCCGCGACCGAGGCCAGCTGGCGGGTTCCGACCGTGCTGTTCGCGGGTCTGCTGGGCATGGCCGGCGGCGGTTGGACGGCGGGCGCGCTGTTCGATTTCTTCGGCTTCTACAGCCCCGCCTTCGCTGTCGGCGTGATCTTCAACCTGCTGAATGTCGTTGTCATACTGCCTTTGGTCATGCGACAGCGCCGTTTCGCGCTGCGCACTGCCCTCGGATAGGATCATGCCGGCTTTTCTCTGCACCGGCTGCGGGCTCCAATACCCGATCAGCGAGGAACCACCCCCGATCTGCATCCTCTGCCGGGATGAGCGGCGGGCCATCCCGCGGGAGCGGCATAGCTGGACCAGCCAGCAAGCCATACGGGACACGCATTTCACCGTCTTCCGGCGCATCGGACCCGGGATCATGGGGATCGGTACCCAGCCCAGCTTCGGGCTGGGGCATCGGGCGCTGCTGGTGCGCACGCCAGAAGGCAACGTGCTCTGGGATTGCCCGAGCTTCATTGATGAGGCGACCAGGATCCTGATCACCGCGCTCGGCGGCGTGGCGGCGATCGCGCTGTCCACGCCACTGTCCTACGGCGCGGCGACGGAATGGAGCCATGTGCTCGGCAGCCCCCCGATCTACCTGCACGCGGCCGACAGGCGATTCGTCACGCGGCCGGACCCGGTGCTGACGGTATGGGAAGACGAGGCGGTGGAGATCCTGCCGGGCATCACCCTGCTCCGCTGCGGCGGCCATTTTCCGGGGGCGGCGCTGCTGCACTGGGCCCAGGGGGCGGAGGGGCAAGGCGCGGTCCTGGCCGGCAGCAGCCTGCACGTCACCCCCGGCGGGCTGCTGCGTTTCATGCGCAGTTATGAGACCCATATTCCGCTCGACGCCCTGTCGATCCGGCATATCCAGGAGGTGCTGGAGCCCTGGCCGTTCGACGCCCTGTATGGTGGGTGGTGGGATCAGGTCATTCCGCACGATGCCCGCCTGGCCCTGTCGCTGTCCGCTGAGCGCATGATCGAGGCGCTGAGCAACCCGCCGGCATATTGAGGAGAGCCGCCTGTCCCCGAACCGGCTGCTGAGTAGGATCAACCCGTCACGTGTGAAATGATCAGCGATGGCCCCTCCAAAACCGTCATCCCCGGGCTTGTCCCGGGGACCAATCGCGGCACTGTTGGAAACCTTGGTCCCCGGG
>CAIUPC010000665.1 GCA_903900905.1 uncultured Acetobacteraceae bacterium | reverse complement strand
CCCCGCCGAAACCGCTGCATTGCGCGCCACACAAGGAGGACGCCGCAATGCCAACCTGGGAAAAACGCAAAGTCGGACGCACCGCGCTGGAGGTCACGACCCTCGGCCTCGGCACCGCCACGATGGGCGGCACGCGGGTCAAGGTCACCCGCCAGCAAGGCGAGGACAGCGTCACCGCCGCCTGGGACGCCGGCGTCCGCTATGTCGACACCGCCCCGTTCTATGGAATCGGTGCCGCCGAACACCGGGTTGGCGATGCGCTGCGCGACAAGCCGCGCGACGAATGGGTGCTCGGCACCAAAGTCGGCCGCCTGCTGCGCCCGACCAAGGAAGGCCGCATCGAGCCGATGCCCTTCGACGTCATCTACGACTATTCCTATGACGGCATCATGCGCTCGGTCGAGGACAGCTTCCAACGCCTCGGCCTCGCCCGCATCGATATGGCGCTGGTGCATGATATCGGCGTCTACCAGCATGGTGCCGAGGTCAACGCCATCCACATCAAGGCCCTGCGCGAGAGCGGTTACCGGGCGCTGGAGGAACTCCGCCGCACCAAGGTCGTCTCCGCCATCGGTATCGGCGTGAACGAGAAGGAGGTGCTGATCGAGGCGCTGGGCTTCGGCGATTGGGACGCCTTCCTGCTGGCCGGGCGCTACACGCTGCTGGAACAGGGGCCGCTGGATGATCTGCTGCCGATGTGCGTCGCACGCGGCACGTCGATCATCGTGGGTGGGCCTTTGAACTCCGGCATCCTGGCTGGGCGCGACACCTGGAACTACGCCGCCGCCCCGGCGGAGGTTGTTGAACGGGTGGGCCGCATCCGCGCGGTCTGCGACGCCCATGCGGTGCCGCTGCCCGCGGCCGCGCTGCAATTCCCGCTGGCGCATCCCGCCGTCTGCGCGGTCATCCCCGGGCCGCGCACGGCGGCGGAGTTCACCGAGAACCTGCCGCTGTTCACCCAGGCCATCCCGGCTGGTTTATGGTCGGATCTGCGGTCCGAGGGCCTGATGCACCCGGATGCGCCCGTCCCGGGGTGAACAGGGGCGCCACGGCGACGCCCAGGACTAACGACGTCGAATGGGCGTTGGACGCTGCCCCCTCTCCGTCATGCCGACGCAGGTCGGCATGACGGGGTTCGGGCACCGGTGCCACAACTGAAGCGGCAATTCCTGGACGACGCCTAAGGGGGGGAGGTTCGACACCTATCCCCACCGGCCGATGCCAGCCGTCCGCGCCCGGCGGGTGACGTACCAGGCCCAAACCAGCTGCGGCGGCACCGCCAGCAGACAAGCCAGCCACAGTAACGACACCGGCGCCGTGAGGAACAACAGCCCGCCGAAGGCCGCGAAACCCCAGTGGAGCAGCGTGACCACCACCGGCGAAACCCCCGCGCGATGCGCCACCTGATACAGATGCCCGCGATGCGGCTGGGTCACCGCCTCCCGCGACCAGGCCCGGCGCAGCAGCGTGAAGGCCACGTCGAACAGGACGCCCGACAGCAGCAAGGGCATCAGCAAGCCAGGCAGCGGCAGGCCCGGTAACCGGCTGGCCACCACGCCGAGCACCGCCAGCAGGAAGCCGCAGAACTGGCTGCCCACGTCGCCCATGAAGATGCGCGCGCGGGGGAAGTTGAATGGCAGGAACCCCGCGAGCCCCGCCGCCAGCAACAGGCAGGCGGCATAGGCAAACCCGCCCCCATGCGCGGCCGCGATGCCGCCCACAAACACCCCGGCGATCAATGTCACGCCGGAGGCCAGCCCATTCACCCCATCAATGAAGTTCATCGCGTTCGTGACGAACAGAATCCACAGCACTGTCAGCAACCAACCCGGGATAAATCCAGGCATGCCCCATCCGTCACCCGCGACCATTAGCCCGCTGGCCACAACGACCACTGCCCCAATGACCTGCGCGGCGAATTTTACCAGGAACGGCCAGTCGTTGAGATCGTCCAGAAACGCCACCACGGCGATGAAGACCGAGGCTCCGATCATGGCCGGGATAGAGGCCCCGGTGCCCATCGCAAGGGGGTCGGACCAATAGAGGAACGCCATCCCCAGCAGGAAGGCCAGCACAATCCCGACCCCGCCGCCTTTCGGGACAGGGCGGTCGTGCGCCTTGCGCGGGTCGGGCCGATCCATGACCTGGACCGCGATCATGGCTCGCACGATGGAGGCGGAGATCAGCGCCGCCAGAATGGCGAGGCCCAGATGAAGCGGGATCGCGGCCACCACCCGGGCGTCGGGCCGTTACCGGGCGATGCCTGTGGTACCGGCCGGCACGGCGTAGAAGTTCATCGTCAGCGACACCGCCGTGTAATAGCCCATCAGGCTGACCAGATCGGAAATTCCGGGATGGCCCAGCAGCGCCACGGCCCGGTCGTGCAGACCCTGCGACACGATGCGGTTCTCGGCGAGGCTGGAGGCGACTTCATACACCGCCTGCTCCCGCGCATCGTCGAAGGCGGTGGGTTGGCCGGCCATCATGGCCTCGACCTTGTCCTGGGGCAGGCCCACTTCCAGGCCGCGCTTCTCATGCGCCGCGGCGGGATAGTCGGAGTTCCATTTGCTGGTGATCACGACGACCGCGATCTCGCGCTCCCGCTCACTCAACGAATACTGGCCCGGCGTGAAATGCCGCCCCAGCGGATCGGCCGCATAGACAAGTTTCGGATTATGGATCCAGACCTTGTACGGCCCGGGCAGGCGGCCACGCGGGCCGTCCATCAGGTAGGAATAGGCCGCTTTCTGCTCCTCGGTCATTTGATCGAGGGTGAGTTCGGCATAACGGCCGAAGCTGGGTTTGGCGGGCGGCGATTGATCGCTCATGGGGGACGTCCTCGGTTTGGGTCTGGGCATAAAAGCCGATCACATGGCTCAGCCGTCGAAGCCGCTGACAAAGCGGGGGGCGCCGACAAGCCGCGCGGTGGCGGAGCGGGCAGCGTGCAACGCCGCGCGGACCGCGTCCACCGCGTCCTGCAACTGGTCGTTCACCACGACATGGTCGAACTCATGCCAGTGGCTGATTTCGTCCCGCGCGGTGGCCATGCGCCGGGCGATTTCAACCGCGGAGTCGCCGCCCCGGCCTTTCAGCCGGGCTTCCAGGGTCGCGAGGTCGGGCGGCAGGATGAACACGCCCAGCACGTCGCCGGGCAGCTTGTCACGCAGCGCGTGGTAGCCCTGCCAGTCGATGTCGAAGATCAGGTCATCGCCGGCGGCGAGCGCCTCCTCCACCGGCTGGCGCGGGGTGCCATAGGCGTGCGTGCCTTGCAGGACCCGGGCCCATTCCAGCAACTGCCCCTCGCGCTCGGCCTGGCCGAAGGCCTCGGGCGTCAGGAAATGGTAGTGGGTGCCATTGACCTCCCCCGGCCGCGGGGCGCGGGTGGTGACGCTGACCGACCGCCGCAGACGGGGTTCGCTCGCCAGCAGCGCTTCGGAAATGGCGGTCTTGCCGGCGCCGGACGGGGCCGACAGCACGAGGCAGATCCCGCGGCGGGCGATAGCGCTCATTCGATGTTCTGCACCTGTTCGCGGAGCTGCTCGATCGTGGCTTTCAGCTTCAGGCCGGTGGTGGTCAGCGCGACCGAGGCCGATTTGCTGCACAGCGTATTGGCCTCCCGGTTGAATTCCTGCACCAGAAAGTCGAAGCGGCGGCCGATATTGATGCCCTCCCGCATCAGCGCGTGCGCCGCGGCGATATGGGCGGTCAGGCGATCCAGCTCCTCCCGCACGTCCGAGCGGGCGGCGAGCAAAGCGACTTCCTGGGCAATGCGCTCTTCCGGCAAAGCCGGGACCTCACGCAGGAGCGCAGTCAGGTTTTCCAGCATGCGGGTGCGTTGATGATGCGGCTGGTCCTTGGCCTGCTCGGCTGCCAGGGCATGCAGGGCGGTGATTTCGTGGAGCTGGCCATTGAGCGTCTCCGCCAGGCGCGCCCCTTCCCGCTGGCGCGCGAGCACGAGCGCGTCCAGCGCCTGGGTAAAGCCCGCCTGCACCGGCGCGCTCGCCGCCGCGCGTTCCTCCGCCGGGTCGGCCGCAGCCTGGCGCATCACGCCGGGCAATGCCAGCAGCGCCTCCGCCCGTGGGGGCGGCGCGCCGGGGATGCGTTCGTGCAGGCTCATGGCGAGTGCCAGCACCTGATCCAGCGCGGCGGGATCGAGGGACAGCTTCGCCTCCGACTCGCGCTTGAGGGTCAGGTTGGCGGTGATGTTGCCGCGCTTGAAGGCCTTGGCGAGGGCATCTTTGAAGCCTTGTTCGAGGGCTTCCCAGCCGTTGGGCAGGCGAAACCGGGGTTCGAGGCCGCGGCCATTGACGCTGCGCAGTTCCCACACCCAGGCGGTGCTGCCGACGAGGCCCTCGGTGCGGGCGAAACCGGTCATGGAGGCGATTGGATTGGTCATGCGGTCTGTTTAGCAGGGGGGTGGGTCGGTGCGAAGCGTTTCCCCGGGTTACGTGTGGCGCCCCCAGCCGTCATCCCCCCGGGGCTTGTCTCCATGGGTGTTAGCATAGGCGGCGACGGTCGCTCTTCCCCGTCATCCCCGGGCTCGTCCCCATGGGCGCGAGCATAAGCGGCGACGGCCTCTTTTTCCCGTCATCCCCGGGCTTGTCCCGGGGAACAATCGCCGCACTGGGGGAAACCTTGGTCCCCGGGACAAGCCCGGGGATGACGTTGGGCGGGGGCGGGGGCGGGGGGAGAGCATCGCCGGCGCCATCCCATTGCCCTGGGCACGGGATAATATCGGTCCCCTACCCCTCCAGATGCACCTGCTCCAACCAGTCCGAGCTCTGCATCTCGTCCAGCCGTGACGCCGTGCGTTCGAACATCTTGGCGTTCTCGCCGCGCTGATACAGTTGATCCGGCTGCGCATCCGCGGAGGCGATCAGCTTCACCCGCTGTTCGTAAAGATTATCCACCAGCACGATGAAGCGCCGCGCCTGGTCGAAATTGTCCGGCGACAGGCGGGGGATGCCGTCCAGGATCAGCGTGTGGAAGTGCCGCGCGATCGCGAGGTAGTCCCCTGCCCCCAGCGCGGTATTGCACAGCGTGTCGAAGTCGAACCGCGCCACGCCCGCCGCCGCCATCGGCACCGTCACCGCGCGGCCCATCACTGTCAGCGTGACCGGCATCACCTCCGCCCCCGCCGTCAAATCGGCGAAGGCCTGATCCAAAGCGCGTTCGGAAAACCGGTCCGCCGGCACGTGCCACGTCCGCATGGCGCGGATGCGCTCGCGCCGGAAATCGCGCGGGGAGTCCAGCACCCAGGTCTCCACCCGCTCTTTGATCAGCGCGATGAACGGCAGGAAGGCGTCCCGCCCGGGCTGGCCTTTGAACAGATTGTCGGGCGCGACATTGGATGTCGCGACCACGACCACGCCCCGCTCAAACAAGGCCTGGAACAATCGGCCGAGGATGATCGCATCGGCAATGTCGTTGACCTGGAATTCGTCGAAGCAGAGCAGCGCGGCCTCGGCCACGATGGCGTCCGCCAGCGAGGGAATGGGATCCGCCGCGTCTGGATGCGCCCGCCGCCAGGCATGCACCTTTGCATGCGCGTCCTGCATGAAGCGGTGGAAGTGGATGCGCTTCTTGCGCGTCACCTGGGCGGTGGCGAAGAACAGGTCCATGAGCATGGATTTTCCGCGCCCGACCTCACCCACCATGTAAAGGCCGCGCGGGGCGGGTTTGGCCTCCGGCTTGCGGCCGATCAGGCGGGCGAATCGGCCGGCGGGCGGGGCGGGTTTGGGGTCGTAGCCGACAAGCTCGGTCCAAAGCCGGTGCAACCGTTCGGCCGTGGCCGCCTGGGCGTCGTCATGCGACAGCTCACCCGCGGCGAGCATGGCGCGATAGGCCGGCAAAGGGCCGAGTTCGGGCGGAATGGGGTAAACCTGCGTGTCCATGGCAAGCCGGGGCAGATAGCGCGTCCGCGCGCGCCCGCCTAGATTGGGCGCCAACAAAAGGATCGACCGTGCCAGGAACGCCCGCCCATCTTCTGCCAGACGTGATCGATGCCGCCTATCAGGCCGGCGCGATGCTGGAAGCCGAGTTCGTCCGCCCCGACGGGCCGCGCTTCAGCGACCACGTCACCTGCCCCGTCGACCACGAAATGGAGATGTACCTCCGTGATCGGCTCGTCGCCTTGTTCCCCGCCCGCTTCGTGGGGGAGGAAGCCGGGGTCCTGGCGGCCGAGGCCAATGGCTATTGCTGGGTCGTCGATCCGCATGACGGCACCCGCGCTTTCCTGGAAGGCCGCCGCGGCAGCGCGGTTTCGGTGGCGCTGCTGCGCGACGGCATCCCGGTGCTGGGCGTGGTCTATGCCCCGCTCAGCCCCGATCGCGGGCCGGATATGATTTCCTGGGCGGAGGGCACGCCGGGGATAGTCCGCAATGGCGTGTTGGTGCCCATCGATCTACGAGAGCGGCGGCTGACCGCGACGGATGTGGTGTTCCTGAACCATGGCGTCTGGCAGCGCCCGGTGTGGAACGGGCTGGCGGTGGCGCCGGGGCGGTTCATGCCCTTGCCCTCCATCGCTTACCGCCTGGCGCGTGTGGCGGTGGGTGATGGGCTGGCGACGGTAACGCTGCGCCCGGTCAATGCCCATGACGTCGCGGCCGGGCACGCTTTGCTGCTGGCGGCGGGCGGGGTTCTCACCGCCGAGGACGGGGCGCCGGTTGTGTATGACGATCAGGGACAGAGCCGGCCGTCCGCCTGCTTTGGCGGCGCGCCTCTGGTGGTGGAGTATCTGCGCGGCCGCCAGTGGCGCGGCAGCACCGAGGCCCGGCGCGATCAGCGCGTGGTGCTGAACTGGCCCCGCGCCGTGCCGGAAGCCATCGTTGACCGCGCTGTCGGCTGCCTGATGGGCATGGCCGTGGGCAATGCCCTGGGCGGGCTGGTGGAGGGCATGAGCGCCGAGGCCATCGCCCGCGCCTATCCCAGCGGGTTGCGGGACCTGCATGACGGCGGCGTGCATGGCGCCCTGGCCGGGCAACTGACCCCGGCGGGTGAGGCGGCGATCCTGCTGGCACGCACGGCGCTGGCCGAAGGCGTGCTGCCCGCGACAGACCGGGCACGGGATCATGCCGGCCTGGTGACCACGCTCCGGACCGCCATGACCGGCGCGATGCTGGTGGCCGCGGACGGCATGGCACTGGGCCGGGCCTTCGAACACCTCGCTGCCGGGACCAGCCTGGAGGACGCGGTCATCCAAACCGTCGCGCAAGGCGGCGACACAGCCGTGAACGCCGCGATCGTTGGTGCGGTGCTGGGCGCGGTCCAGGGCCGAGCGGCGGTGCCGGTGCGCTGGGCGATGCCGGTGCTGACCTGTCGTCCGGATGCAGCCTGTCAGGCGGCGGGGCTGCCGATCAGCGATGCAAGACCGGAGCAGCATTGGGCGGATGACGTGACGGACCTCGCGGAGGCCTTGCTGTTGCGCCTGCAAACGCACATGTAGGAACGCGATGATCGAACTCGATTACAACCGCCTCGCCGCCACCCCGGCCGCGAGCGATCCTTTCCCCCATGTCGT
>CAIUPC010000664.1 GCA_903900905.1 uncultured Acetobacteraceae bacterium | reverse complement strand
GGGGGGGCCACTTATGATTACCCAACGGTGACCGTGGAACATGTTCTTCCGCAGAATCCTGAATCGTCCCGCAATTGGATCAAATGGTTTCCGGAAGAGGTCGAGCGCAAATCTATAGTGCATTGTATTGGAAATCTCGCCCTTCTGACTCGAAAGAAAAACAGTGCCGCTTCCAACTATGATTTTGAGCGCAAGAAATCCGCCTATTTTGCTGTTGGTGGCGTGTCGCCGTTCCCGCTGACAACCCAAGTTCTTCAGCATCAGGAGTGGACTTCTGCGATTGTTAAAGCCCGCCAGAGCACTTTGCTGTCCAGGCTTGATGAACATTGGCGTTTAATACCATGAAGCAATGGCATCTAGGAACGTGACACGTCGGCAATGAGCCTTAATCCGGCTCGTTGCCGTCTTCCTGCTTGGGATTACGGATGACGTCTTCGGGAATCTCCTGAATGAGGCTTTGCCCTTTTTGCAACCTCCGGCCCAACGCTTCGATGAACCCCTCATATCGCTCGCGACCCTTGACTTGCGCGGCGGCCTGCGCGTCGCTCGGCAGGGGCGGAGTGATGGTCAGCCAGAAGCGGACGAACAGCGCCAGCGTCTCGGTCGAGATGCCCACATTGCGCTCAAGCCTTTGCACCTGGCGGGACAGCCGATCGAGACGGCGAGTGAACGCGGCTTCACGGCGATCCGAACCGTCGGGCGATAGGAAGGACGCCACGGCGGCCTCGACGATCGCCGAGCGCGATAACCCTTTGCGGTCGGCAAGATCAGCGATCTGCTTCAACAGAGCCGGTGGGAAATAGACGTTCATCCGGTCGCGCATCGGCTGTCTTTCAAAGTTCGAGTCCATCCGCTGGGTCGAGCGATGCCTGTCGCGCGAGACCTCGCATTTGCTGGCGGAGGACCCGGGCCTGGCGCGCGGCGTCTTCGGCTTCATCGTCGATGACGGCGAATTCCTCATGCGCGGGCGCATTCGCCGTTTCCCTCACGATCGCCACGTGGTTGGGAAGTTCAGGTTCACGCCGCACGCCGCCGTTCGCCATGTCCTCGGCTTTTGCGAACTCGGCTAGCAGAGCCACGATTCTGCTGGATACCAACGTGATTTCCGAACTGATCAAGGCGGAGCCGGATCGGGGCGTGCTGGCTTATGTCGATCGGATCGATCCAGATGTCCTGTTCACCGCCGCCATCTGTGAGGCTGAAATCCGGTATGGATTGGCACGGATGCCGCCGGGCCGCCGGCTCGACGGCCTGGCAGCGCGGATCGCCACCTTCTTCGATACCGGATTTCACGACCGGGTTCTGAGCTTCGATCGGCTATGCGCCGCCTGTTACGGCGACATCCGCTTTCAACGGGAAGCGGCGGGCAGACCAATCTCGATCGAGGACGCCATGATCGCCGCCACAGCCAGGGCTTATGGGGTAGGGGCGCTCGTTACGCGCAATACCGAGGATTTTTTGAATTGCGGGGTGCCGTTGATCAATCCCTGGCTGCCGGTTTGATGGGCATGCGGTCTGGTATTGGCGGACCGCCATGCTCAGTCCGCCAGTCCGATCATTACTGACAGCATGGTGTTCAGCACCAGCATATCGGTCCCGGCAATGTGGCCAATCACCGGACCGCATTTCCCCCGCGGATAGGCCAGAACCTTATCAACCATCATCTGCGAAACGGCCTTGAGACCGTTTGCCGCGGACGGCTCGATTGTATGCCGGTAAAGCGGCGCATCGGTAATCGCGCTCGTGAACAAAGCAACCAGCACGCTATCCGCCGCATTGAGGGTGTCAGATTGAACCACCACAGCCGGACGCGGCTTCCCGTCGTCTCCCTGAGCCGCGGTGGTGACGACGCCGCCTCGTTTCACGGCTCCGGCCATTCAACGGCGGCGGCGATGAAATCCAGGGCTTCGGCTTCCTCGGGCCGTCCGCGCAGCAACAGGCCCTGGCGTCGGGCCTCAGCGGCAAATTCGGGCCGATAAGGGTCCGGCACCCAGAGGCGCAGCTGCTTCATGCCACGGGGTGACTGTTGTTGGCGGAACCGCTGAGAGCTGGTCTGCCCATCATCCGGCCGCTTTGGCCCTGGCATGTTCGCCTCCATGAGGTTGCGCACGATCGTATCGCATTGGTCGCGCGGGACCAAACGATTTGGCTGTTATAGCGTTATCCGGTGGGCCGCCTTTTGCGACACTGGATCAGTCTAACGGGTTGATAATCCGCGTTTTTACCACTGAGGACACCGAGGACCACGGAGAATGCACCGAGATTTCCGGTGCCTCTGTCTGAACGACAGCCTGCGGCGGTAGCAGGGTCCGGAACCCCCTCCGTGCACCTTCGTGGTCCTCGGTGTCCTCCGTGTTAAAAAAGCCGACTTTCTCCCGGTTTGTCCTCGCCAGCCGGCGCTGTGGATCGCGGGAACCGGCAGGAACGGCCGTAAGGGGCAATGGCCGTCGACCTTGGCGACTGGGCGCACCCCACCATCTTAGCTGGGCCGGTTGGCCGATGGTTCGGGCCGTTGATATCAGTGGCCATCATGCACCACTCGCAGCGTGGAGCACGGGTGGGGGAGGCTGCTTCATCGCCCCACGGAAGGTTGTGCCGTTTCGACCCCTCCCCCCAACCCCCTCCCGCGAGGGGAGGGGGAGAAGAGTCCCTTCTTAAGCCGCGGCGCTCGGGCGCGCCTTCATCCGGCCGTACCACGCCAGAATATTCTTGTTCTCCTCATTCAACGGCTGCTTGATGCCGGCGAAGAAATCCACGAACACGAACAGCAGGATATCGGCCAGGGTCAGCCGATCGCCGCAGATATACGTGCGTCCAGCCATCAACCCGTCGAGCCAGGTCAGCTTCTCCTGCGCGGTCGCCTTCAGGTCGTCGGCGGCCTGGGGGATGCAGTGCAGGCGGTTCTGGAACATCTTCAGCCCTTCGGCGAAGCGGAAGCCATTGGCCATCGGCTCCAGGATGTTCAGGTCGATGCGGCGCATCCACATGCGGGTTTCCGCGCGCTCTTCCGGGGTGGCACCGATCAGGGTCTGGCCGGCGGGGCCGACCTCATCGAGGTATTCGCAGATGGCGGTGATCTCAGCCAGGATCAGGCCATTGTCCAGCGCCAGCGCCGGGCATTGGCCGGACGGGTTGCGGGCGAGGAACTCCGGCTGGCGATTGACGCCGCCGCGGATATCGACCGTTTCGGTCGGAATGCCGGAAATGCCGCGTTCAGCCATGAACACGCGCACGACTTTGGGGTTGGGACCGACGGAGTCATAGAACAGCATGGAGTTTCTCCCTTTCAACAGGCGTGGCGGATAGCACGCGGTTACGAATTGCGCATCATGAAGTCCCGCCCGACGACGCGGAACCCGATGGCGACCACCAACAGGATCACCAGCAACAGCAGGCAGCTGACGGCGGCGACCAGCTCCAGATTGCCCTGCTCACTGAGGTCCAGCAGGATCAGCGACATCACCCGCGTCTTGGGGCCAACCAGGAACACGGCGGTGGAGAGTTCCTGCACCGCGGGGACGAAGACCAGGATGGCGGCGCCGACCAGCGGGCGCTTCAACAGGGGGGCCACGACTTTGCGCAGCACGGTCAGGCGGGTGCCGCCGAGGATGCGGACCGCTTCCTCCATCTCCGGGTGGATGTTGCGGATGGCGGACACGCAGGCGGTATAGGCCAGCGGCAGGAAGCGGGTGGTGAAGGCCAGGATCAGGATGGCGGCGGTGCCATACAGCGCCAAAGGCGGCGGGGCATAGGTGGCGTAAAAGCCGATGGCGAGCACGATGCCAGGCACCACCAGCGGCATCATGCACAGCACCGCCAGAAACCCGGTCAGCGGCACCAGCCGGCGCACCACGATATAGGCGATGCAGAGCGCCAGACTGACCACGCAGACCGACGAAATCGCGGCGTAGTTCAGGCTGCGCAGCATGGCGTCCTTGGCGAGGTCGAGCTCAAACAGGATCACCGCGAAATTGTGCAGGGTCAGATTGCTCCAGGACAGGCCAGCGCCCCAGGCGCGGCTGAACGCGGTCTGCACCAGGATGAACCACGGCAGGAACACCGCGAGGCTACAGACGCACAGCGCATACCCAAACACCGGCCACCGCCACCGGCCGAGGCCGATCGGTCGGCGTTCCCCGCCTTTGCCGGTGACACTGACGAAGCCTTTGCGCGACAGCATCATGCGTTGCAGGGTGAACAAAGCCACCGTGATCGCCACCAGCGGCACCGAATAGGCGGCGGCGACCTGCAGCCGCAGCGGATACTCGAAAAACTGCCAGAGCTGGGTCGTCACCACCGGAAACCGCGCCGCCGGGGACAGCAGCGCCGGCACCCCGAACAGAGCGATGGATTGCAGGAAGATCACCACCATGCCGCCGAGCAAGGACGGCAGGATCAGCGGAAAGGTGATGCGCAGCGTGGTCTGCCAGACATTGGCGCCGAGGATATTGGCGGCTTCCTCGGATTCCGACGACACCATGTCCATCGCGCTGGTCAGGAACACGAACAGGAAGAAGAACAGGTTGGTGGCCATCACCAGCACGATGCCGGCGAAGCTGAAGACGTTGAACAGCCCGTGCTCCGCCCCCGTCGCGCCCATCCAGAGCTTGTTCAACCAGCCGGCATTGGGCCCGGCCAGCAGGATCCAGGCGATGGCGGCGAGGTAGGGCGGCGTGACGAAGGCGCCCACGACCGACAGCCGGATGAAGCCCCGGCCGGGCATGTCGGTTCGCGCGCAGGCCCAGGCCAAGGGCGCGGCGAAGACCACCGAGAGCAGCGTCACCCCCGCGCCCATGAACAGCGTGTTGACCAGCGCGGTGATATGCCGCGGCGTGCCATAGGCGGCGACGTAGTTGGCGAAGCCCAACGCGCCCGTCTTGGGGTGGCGCAGGCTGGTCAACACCAGCTCCGCCATGGGGGCCACGACGATGAACAGCAGGATCGCCACCGCCGCCAGGAACAGCAGCATGGTGGGATCGCAGCGGCGGATCCGCGCCAGCATCTAGAAGCCGAACAGGTTGCGGAACGGCTCCACCAGCTCCGCCATCTTGCGGGATTCCTCGGCCGTGGGGGCGATGGTCTTGATGTCGGCGATGGATTGCCCGGTCAGGGAGGTCACGTCCGGGCGCAGCGAGTCCCCGTAATCGTTCACCAGCACCTTGGCGCATTCGGCGCTGAGCAGGAACTCCATCAGCAATTTGGCCCCGTTCGGGTGCTTGGTCACCTTGGCGATGCCGGAGGGCGAGGCCGCCAGCAGCGCCCCGTCGGTCGGATAAACCACCCCAATCGGATTGCCCTTGGCCGCGCCCGGCCGGGCGGAGGGGGCGGGCGTGACGCCGATAAGCCGCTCCCCGGCGGTCACCAGAGTGGCGGTGTCGTTGATATTGCGCGTGACCTGGGTGTCGTACTTGGCCAGCGTCTCGAAGAAGCCCCAGCCGTACAGCGCCGTCATCTTGGTGGTCCATGCAGTCGCCAGGGACGAGAACCCGGGATGGCCGATAGCAACCTTGCCCTTCCATTTCGGGTTCACCATGTCGGACCAGGCCTTGGGCGCGTCCTCGGGCTTCACCAGTTTGGTGTTGTAGATCAGGACGGTCATGGCCGCGGTGGTGACGTGGTAGAAGTCGTCCGGGTCCACGTTCTGGAACATGGGGTAGACCTCCCCGGCGCGGTGCGGGCGGTATTTCAGGAAATGCCCGGCCTCTTTCAGCTCGGCTTGCTGGCCGCCGGTGTCGGACAGGCTGATGACGTCGCCGGCCAAAGCGTTCATGCCGATTTCCTGCATGACCCGCTGATACAGCACCTGACCGGAGGCCCGCAGCAGGTTCACCTTCAGGTCGGGGTAAACGGCGTTGAAAGCGGTGATGACGCGCTGGGCGGTTTCGCCCAGAATCTGGGAGGTGTACCAAGTGATCTCGCCCTCTTTTTTCGCGGCGTCATACAGCGCCTTCTCGTAATCGGTCATCGCGGCCCGGGCCGGCGCCGCCACCAACGCGGCGGTCAGCCCCGTGGTCAACAACGTGCGCCGGTGCAGTGTCTGGCGGTTGGCGGTCATCCTGGTGTCCCCTGTTCTTATGCCGGGGAGTATCGGCGGGACCCGATCATGCCGCAACGACGGCGAGGTTCGTGTGGCAAGCGCGTGATCTGTCCAGCGATCGACCCCCTCCGCCCTGCCGCCCCTTGCCCCTGTCCCCCGCCACGGGCAGAAGCCCGGCTTATGCAACCCGCCCCGCCTCCAGCCGGACCCGCCACCCGATGAAGCATCTTTCGTACATCCTCGCCGCGGTGGGCACGCTGCTCATGGTGGGGTTGCTCAGCTACTTCGGCCTCGACAACGTCACCGCCGCCGTGGGCCGTATCGGCTGGGCGGAGTTCGCGGTCATCGTTCTCTGGCAGTTCCTGCTGTTCGCCATCCTTGGCATCGCTTGGTATGCGATCACGCCCCAGGGCGGCGCCCGCCACGCCGGGGTGCTGATCTGGGCGCGGATGGTACGCGATGCCTCGGGCAATTGCCTGCCCTTCTCCCAACTCGGTGGTTTCGTCTTCGGCAGCCGCGCCGCGACCCTGATGGGCATGAGCTGGGTCACCGCCACCGCCACCACCGTCGTGGACGTCACCGCCGAATTCCTGGCCCAGATCGCCTTCGCCGCCATCGGCCTCGGCATCCTCCTCGCCCGCGCCCCCGACTCCGCCCTCGCCATCCCCGTCGAGATCGGCCTGGCCCTCGCGGTCATCGGCTGCGTCGCCTTTGTCTTTCTCCAAAACGGCGCCTCCAACGTTTTCGCGAAACTGGGCCGGGTCATCGCCAGCGGCCGGTTGGAGGACGCGAAAGATCGCGTCGCCGTCCTCCAGGCAGAGCTGGGCCTGATCTATGGGCATACCGGCCGCCTCGTGCTCGGCTTCACGGTGCATCTGATTGGCTGGCTCGCCGCCGGCGCCGCCGGCTGGATCGCCTATCGCGCGCTCGGCGTGCCGATTGATTTCGATGACGTGCTGGCGATCGAGGCGCTGTTGAGCGCCCTGGCCGCGGCGGCCTTCCTGGTGCCGGTCAATGCCGGCGTGCAGGAAGCGGGCTATGCCGGCCTTGGCGCCATCTTCGGCGTGCCGCCGGAATTATCCATCGGCGTCTCGCTGGTCCGGCGCGCCCGTGACATCGTGGTGGGTGTGCCGATCCTGCTGTTGTGGCAGGCTTTGGAGGTCAGGCGGCTGCGGGCCGCCGCGGCGAAACAAGCGGGGGAATAAGGCATTGGAATCTCTGCATTGCACCATCATGCGCGGCGGCACCAGCAAGGCCGTATTCCTGCGGGAGGAAGACCTGCCGCCCCCCGGCCATGACCGCGACGCCATCATCCTGCGGGTCTTCGGCTCCCCCGACAAACGCCAGATCGACGGGTTGGGCGGCGCCGACCCGCTGACCAGCAAGCTGGCGATCATCGGCGCGCCGCGGGTGCTGAACACCGATGTGACCTACACCTTCGGGCAGGTCGAGATCGATCGGCCGCATGTCGATTATCACAGCCTGTGCGGCAATATCTCCGCCGCCGTCGGGCAATATGCGATCGAGTCCGGGCTGGTGGAGGCCGTGGAACCCGTCACCACCGTTCGCGCCTATACCACCAACCTCAAGCGCATTCTGACGATTGAGGTCCCGGTGAAGAACGGCCGTCCGGTGCGGCTGGGCACCTATCGCGTGCCAGGCGTGCCGGGGACGGGGGCGCGCATTCTGCTGGATTTCGCCGATACCGCCGGCGGCGCGACGGGTTCGCTGCTGCCCACGGGCAATCCGGTCGATACGCTGGACGTCCCGGGGGTGGGTCCGATCGAGGCCTCTTTGGTCGATATCGGCAATGCACATGTGTTCATCCGGGCACGCGATGTCGGGCTGAAAGGCACCGAATCCCCCGCTGAAATCGATCGTGACCGCGATTTGCTCGATCGGCTGGAGCGTATTCGTGGCGCCGGCGCCTTCCGCATGGGCATGGCGACATCAGGCGAGGCGGCCCGCAATGAGACCCCGGCCACGCCGATCCTGGGGATTGTGTCACCGCCGAACGATTATGAGGGGCATCTGGATGGGGTGAAGGTGGCGGCGGCGGAGGTGGACCTCGTCTCCCGCGTGTTGTTCATGCAGATCACCCACAAGACCTACGCTGGCACGTCGACGGCCTGCACCGGCGTCGCGGCCCGCATTCCCGGCAGTATCGTGTACGAAATGCTGCGGGAGGATGCGCGTGACCGGGTGGAAATCCGCATTGGCCATCCGGCCGGTGTTATCGATACGGAGTCCGAAGTCGTACTGTCCGGCCCCGGCCGCAACCTCGGCGTCCGCCGCGCGACACTCGGCCGCACGGCGCGACGGATTCTGGATGGGACGGTGTATTTGGATGAAGCGGAGTAAGGCAACGCGCAAGAACAACCGCGTTGGTTGGCGTTGCACGCTGTCCCATCCCCGTCGTGCCGACGGAGGTCGGCATCCACGCCTTGCAAGGTCTCAATCGGGTAATGTCGTGGATGCCGACCTCCGTCGGCATGACGGGATAGATCCCGACGATACGCCTTTCGAACGTGTGGCCCTGCTTACCCAACCGTCTGGTACACCGCGCCCTCAAACCGATCCAACAAATCAAGCACCGTCTTATCGGCGAACGGCAGCACCTGGGTCATCAGCACACCGGCGACCTGCTTCTTCGGGTCCAGCCAGTAATAGGTGTTGTTGATGCCCGCCCAGGCCAGGCTGCCGGCGCTGCGGCGGCCGGGCACGTCCTGGGTGTTGATCAGGAAGCTCAGGCCCCACTTCTTCTCCATGCCCGGGAACAGCTCGCAGTCATTGGACAGCACGGGATTGAAAGTGCGCATCGGCAGCACGTTCAGATCGCCCATGTGGTTCTGGCCCATCAGCGCCACTGTCTCCGGCTGAAGCACCTGCCCGCCATTGAACGCGCCACCATGCATCAATGCCTGCAGAAACGTCAGATAATCGCTGGCGGTGGAGAACAACCCGCCGCCCCCCGCGAAGAACTCCGGCTGATCCGCCGGCGGCGGCACATTGATCGGCGTCAGCGACCCATCCTCACCCCGCGCATGCACCGTCGCCATGCGATCAGCCCATTCCGGGCGGAGGCGGAAGCCGGTGTCGGGCATGCCCAGCGGTTCGAACACATGCCGGCGGAGATAGGTGTCGAGGTCCTCGCCACTCGCGACCTCCACCATGCGGCCGGCCATATCGATGTTGATGCCGTATTCCCAACGCTCCCCGGGATCGTAGCCCAACGGCGCGGTCAGTGCGGCCAGCTTGCCGGTGCGGCAGGCCGGCAGGCCCGTTTCCGCGGCGAAGCGGTTCATGTCCTGGTTCCAGGTGTCGTAGACGAACCCGGCCGTGTGGGTCAGCAGCTTGCGCAAGGTCACCTGGCCGCGCGCGGCGCGCATGATCGGGTTGCCCTTGGAATCGAAGCCCAGCAGCACCTGCGGATTGGCGAGGAACGGCAGGATCTCCCCCGCCGGCTGATCGAGGCCGAGTTTGCCCTGCTCCACCAGCTGCATCGCCGCCGTGGCGGTGATCGCCTTGGTCATGGAGGCGATGCGAAACACCGTGTCCGTGCTCATGCGCGCTTCCGACGCCAGGCTGCGGCGGCCGAACGCATCGTTATAGATCACCCCGCCGGCATCCGCGGCCGCGGCGACAACGCCGGCAACCTTGGTCCCGGTGATCGCATCAGCCAATACATGGTCGATTTGCGCGGTGCTCCGCATGGTTGGTTCCCTCTGAATCGTGCCGGCGTTCGGCGCCGCGCCTGCGGTTGCATATGCCAGCCCGGGGCGCGATACCAGACCGGTCCAGGATCAACATTCCAAGAGGCTCCCAATGCACGAACAACACGTCATCGTCACCACCAAACATGGCCGCATGCCGGCTTTCACCGCTTGCCCCGAAGGGCCCGGCCCCTTCCCGCCGATCATTTTTTATATGGACGCGCCGGGCACGCGGGAGGAGCTGCGCAATCATGCCCGCCGCATCGCCCGGCACGGCTATTTCTGCATCCTGCCGGACATGTACTACCGCCTCGGCACCGTGCACTTCGACCTGCCGCGCCGTGACGATGCCATGTCGGCGGTGATCCGGGCCTCGATGAACAGCCTGACCAATGCCGCCGTGACCGACGATACCGCCGCGCTTATCGGCTGGCTGGACGCCAACGATAAAGTGAAGCCCGGCCCCGTCGGCTGCGTCGGTCATTGCATGAGCGGCCAGTATATCACCACCGTTTCGGCCAAATTCCCCACCCGCATGGTTGCCGCCGCGTCGCTGTACGGGGTCGGTATTATTACCGACAAGCCGGATTCACCGCATCTGCTGCTGAACGATATCAAGGGCGAGCTTTATTACGCCTTCGCCGAAACCGACCAGTCGGTGCCGGCGCATATTCCGGGGGCGTTGCAGGCGGAGCTCGCGAAAACCAGCGTGAAACACACGCTCAAGGTCTTCCCCGGCACGCATCACGGCTACACCTTCGCCGAACGCCCGGTTTACCACCCGGTCGCGTCAGAACAGACCTGGGCCGACATGTTCGCGATGTGGGACCGTTGCCTGAAGTAATCGGGGCCTTGACCGCCGATAGTATCACGTCATGCCGATGAAGATCGGCATCCACGCCTTACCTTGTCGTAACAACAAAAGGCGTGGATGCCGACCTGCGCCGGCATGACGGGAGGCAGACGCCGACACGTCGGTGTCGATAACCAGTGGGTCTACAACGCCAAAGCCGCGCCAATCCGGCCGCGGCACTCGCCGAAGCCGATGGAGACCTGGCCCGGCCGCTGGCAATGGGCGCGGAAGATGATGTCGTCGCCATCTTCCAGATAGCGCCGCACCTCCCCATTCCCCAGATCGATGGCGCGGGAGCCGCCGCGGCTCATTTCCAGCAGACAGCCCTCGGTGCGCACATCCGGACCCGACAACGTGCCAGTCCCGAACAGATCGCCCGGCATCAAATTGCAGCCGTTGGAGGTATGGTGCGCCACCATCTGCGCCACCGTCCAATACAGGATCGCCGCGTTCACCGCCGACAGCCGGTGCGGCGCGGTCCCCTCGGCGCGCATCTTCGCGGTATGAATCCAGACCTCGAAATCGATATCCAGACCGCCACCGGCCTGATCGCCGGCATCGAGCAGATGCGGCAGCGGCGCCGGATCGCCGGCCGGGCGCGGCGGCTGCGGCCCGCGGAACGGCGCCATCGCCTCCACCGTGACGATCCAGGGGGAAACGAAGGTTGAGAAACTCTTGCCCAGGAACGGGCCGAGCGGCTGCGATTCCCAGCTTTGAATATCGCGCGCCGACCAGTCGTTGAGCAGACAGAACCCGGCGATGTGATGCGCCGCCTGGCCGATGGGAATCGGCTCTCCAACGGCATTGCCGGGACCAACCCAGACGCCCAGCTCGATCTCATAATCCAGATTGCGGCACGGCCCGAATTCCGGTGCGGCCTCATCCGGGCGCTTGCGTTGCCCGTTCGGGCGGCGCAGCGGCTCCCCGGACACCCGCACGGAGGAGGCGCGGCTATGATAAGCGACCGGCACATAGCGGTAGTTCGGCAGCACGGGATTGTCCGGCCGGGTCATCTGGCCGGCGGTGATGACGTGATGGATGCCGGCGAAGAAATCGGTGAAATTCCCCACCCGATTCGGCAGATGCAGGGTGCAGGCGCTGGCATCGTGCAGGATGCGCGCGGCCTGGGCCTCGCCGGCGCCACCGGCCGCCAGCAGGTCCGAAACCGCCCGGCGCAGTGCCTGCCGCGCCGCGGGACCAGCCTCCATGAACGCGTTCAGGGTCCGCCCGGCCGCCAGCTCGGCCGCATCGCGCGCCGCGCCCGCGAACAGGCCGGCGTCCAGCGCCGCCCCGATATCCAGGATCGAATCGCCAATCGCGATCCCGCCGCGCGGCCCGCCGCCGGCCGGGCTGAAGATGCCCAAGGGCAGATTCTGGATCGGGAATTCCGCGTGGCCATTGGCGGAGGCCACCCAGCTCATACGGGCGGGATCGTGGGTCGCGTCGATCATGGGGCGTTTCCTGTGAACAGTTTCGGCAGGCCGTTCCACGTCGCGTCGTAGTCGGCCTGGCATTGCGGGAGGGACAAGGCGTGTTGCGTCGGGACCAGCACCTGCCGGGTCTCGAACATGAACGCCAGGGTATCCGTTAGCTTGTGCGGCGCCAAATCGGCGGCCATGGCACGCTCGGTCGTTGCCGCGTCGGGGCCATGCGCGCTCATCATACCATGCAACGACAGCCCGCCCGGGGTGAAGCCACCGGCGCGGGCATCATAGGCACCGTGCACCAGCCCCATGCATTCGTTCATCACGTTACGATGGAACCAGGGCGGGCGGAACGTGTGCTCCGCCACCATCCAGCGCGGCGGGAAGATAACGAAATCCATGTTGGCCGCGCCCGGCGTGTCGGTGGGCGAGGTCAGGACCGTAAAGATCGAGGGATCGGGATGATCGAAGCTGACCGTCCCCAGCGCCATGAACCGCGCCAGATCGTACTTATACGGCGTCAGATTGCCGTGCCAGGCAACGACGTCCAGGGGCGAATGATCCAGGGTCGTTGTCCAGAGCGAACCCATGAATTTCTGTACGATTTCAGTCGATTCGTCCCGGTCCTCGTACCATGCCACCGGCGCCAGAAAGTCCCTTGGATTCGCCAGACCATTGGCGCCGATCGGCCCCAGATCCGGCAGCCTTAACATGGCCCCGTGGTTTTCACAGACATAGCCGCGCGCGGCACCATCCGGCAGCGCGACGCGGAACCTTACGCCTCGGGGGATAACAACGATCTCCCCCGGTGCGACGTCCAACCGGCCGAGTTCAGTGGCGATCGCCAGCCGCCCCTGCTGCGGGACAATCAGCAGCTCACCATCGGAGTCGCTGAACAGGCGCTCCATATCCCGATTGGCACCGTAAATATAAACTGAGACCCCACCCGATTCCTGATTGGCCAGCATCCGAACCAATCCCGTGATGAAATCAGCCGGTTGTTCCGGGATGGGCAGCGGGTCCCAGCGCAGCCGATTTGGGGTCGGATCGGACAGGACGCCAGCAGCCGAACCGGCTTCGATACGCCGCCACGCCGGATGCGACGCGGACGGACGGATCCGATACATCCAGACCCTGTGTGCCTCCCGCCGCGGGACTGTGAAGGGAGTTCCCGATAGTTGTTCCGCATAGAGGCCAAATGCGGGTCGTTGCGGCGTATTTTGGCCGGTCGGCAGCGCCCCCGGCAGTGCCTCTGTTGCATGCTCATTACCGAATCCGGACTGATAGATTAGCATCCTCACGCTCCCCCGCCTCGTTTACTTGCAATGGTCTCTATTTGCTCTACAATGCTAATCGACTGGGGAGTCGTTGTAAATGAAATCAACTGCGGAATCCGGCGAGGGGCCGGATGGCTTCAATTTGGAAGAATTCCTGCCGTACCGGCTGTCGATTGCCAGCAACCGGGTATCACGGCTGTTCGCTAAGCAGTACTCAGAGCAGTTCGGGCTGACCATCCCGGAATGGCGGGTGCTGGCCGTCGTCGGCCGATTCGGGACTTTGTCGCCGACATCTGTTGGCCAATACACCGCGATGGACAAAGTAAAAGTCAGCCGTGCCGCGGCCACCCTGGTCGCCCGCGGGCTACTCAAGCAAAGCCCGGACCCAAAAGACGGCCGCGGGCGCCTGCTGCGCCTGACCCGCAAGGGTTCAACGACCCATAATGGCGTCGTGCCCCTGGCGCGTGAGATCGAGGCCACCCTGGCCGCCGGACTGACACGCGCGGAATGGACCGCTTTGAACAAAGCACTGATCAAATTGAACGAGCATGTCATGGCGATCGAGGGGCCGGATCCCGGCGAAGCGACCGATTGACTCCCCGGGCCTGTCCGGTACGGTCGTGACCGTCACTCCTCCCTAAGGAACCCATCATGCTGTTTGATTTCGGCGAAACCGCCAGCAGAGACATCTACAAACTGCTGGTCTCGACGATCGGGCCTCGCCCCATCGCCTGGGTCACGACCCAGGACACCGACGGTACCGTCAACGCCGCGCCGTTTTCATTCTTCAACGCCATGTCCGGCGACCCACCCATCATCGCCTTCGGCATCGGTGGGCGTGCGCCAGGCGACGTGAAGGATACCGGCGGCAACATCCGCCGCACCGGGGAGTTCGTGGTCAACCTCTGCAGCTTCGCCCTGGCGGAGCCGATGAACATCACCGCGATCGACTTCCCGCGCGGTGTCGATGAACTCAAGCAGGCCGGGCTGACCACCGCCCCGTCCAAATACGTCAAAGTGCCGCGCATCGCTGAAGCGCCCGTGGCGATGGAGTGCGAGCGTCTGGTGATCGTCGATGTCGGCATCGACCGCGCGGTGGTGCTGGGCAAGGTCAAGGCGATCTATGTGCAGGACGACTGCGTGCTGGATGCCGAACGCTGCTACATCGACACACCCAAACTCGACCTCATCGGCCGCCTGCACGGCGCCGGCTGGTATTCACGCGTGACGGACCGGTTCGAGCTGCCGCGCATCGATGTTAAAGATTGGGTGATGAAGTAAGCCACGAAACGGCCGGCCGCGCCGCTCCCGGTAGCGCCGCCGGCCAAACCGGCCCATCATAACCCCCAACAGCAACCGCTCTTGGGGGAGACCCAAAATGTCCCAGGCCCTTACCGGCATCCGCGTCATCGACATGACGCATAACCAGGCAGGTCCCGCCTGCGCCCAGATTCTTGGCTTCCTCGGCGCCGAGGTCATCAAGCTCGAAGAACCCAAAGGCGGGGACGTCGCCCGCACCAACATGCGCGACATCGCCGATAGCGACAGCCTGTTTTTCCTGATCCTGAACGCCAACAAACAAAGCCTGACCCTCAATCTGAAAACCGAGGAAGGCAAGGCGCTGTTCAAACAGGTCATCGCCGAATCCGACGTGCTGCTGGAGAATTTCGGGCCGGGCGCGCTGGATCGGCTCGGGCTGGGCTATGACGTGCTGAAAGAGATCAACCCGCGGCTGATCTACTCCACCATCAAGGGCTTCGGCACTTACGGACCTTATAGCAATTTCAAGAGCTTCGAGCCGATCGCCCAGGCGATGGGGGGGGCGATGTGCGTGACGGGATACGCGGACGGGCCGCCCACATTCAACTTCCCGGCCATTGGGGATTCCGGCACCGGCATGCACATGGCCATCGGCATCCTGGCGGCGCTGCAGCAGCGCCACACGACCGGCAAGGGCCAGCACGTGGAAGTGTCGATGCAGGACGCGGTGGTCAATCTGATCCGCGTCAGCCTGCGCGACCACCAGCGCTATGGCCATCCGCCGGCACGATCGGGCAATCAGCTGGGCAAGACGGTGCCGGGGACGACGTTCCTCTGCGCGCCCGGCGGGCCGAACGACTATGTCTACATTTTCTGCCAGCCGCAGATGTGGAAAGGGCTGGTGGGCGTGCTCGGCCAGACGGAGTTGCTGGAGGACCCGCGCTTCAAGACCCCCGATGCAAGGTGGGAAAACCGGGAGGCATTGGAAGCGATCATCACCGCCTGGACCAGCCAGCGCAGCAAGCATGAGGTCATGCGCCTGATGGGCGATGCCGGCGTGCCCTGCGGCGCCTGCCTCGACACCGGGGAGGTCCTGGCCGATCCGCATCTGCGGGAGCGGGATATGATCCTGGACATCGATTACCCGACCAGGGGCACGTATCAGACGGTGGGTTCACCGATCAAATTGTCGGACTCCCCGGTCACCGTGACCCGGCCGCCTCTGCTGGGCGAGCACACGGACGCGCTGCTGGGCGC
>CAIUPC010000663.1 GCA_903900905.1 uncultured Acetobacteraceae bacterium | reverse complement strand
GCCATCGCCGCCGCCTTGCGGCTGCCGGAGGCGGCCCCCTTCATCCTGGTCGCCCTCGGGGAGGCGCCGGCCTCGCGCTGGCCCGATCCGGCCCGGCACTTGCCGCGGCCACCCAACAACCACCTCGCTTACGTCGTCACCTGGTACGGCCTGGCCGGCACGCTATTGGTGATTTTCGTGATCTGGGCGCGCAAAGGTTCCAAACATGCGTAATACCGCCGCCTATGACCGTCTGACCGATCGCTTCGCCCGCATCGCCACAATCGGGGAGTGTTCCTCCATGCTCGGTTGGGACGCGGCGGCGGTGATGCCGCCCGGCGGGGGCGCCGCCCGCGGCGATCAGCTGGCGGTGCTGGCCGGGCTCGCCCACGCCCAGCTGACAGCCACGGAAACCGGCGACGAACTCGCGGCCGCGGAAGCCGATGGCGGCGGCGGTGATCCCTGGCGCGCCGCCAATCTGGCCCTGATGCGCCAGGCCTATACCCGCGCCACCGCGCTGCCCGCCGATTTGGTGGAGGCCCAGGCCCGCGCCAATTCCACCTGTGAGAAGGTGTGGCGGGAGGCGAAGGCCGCGTCCAACTTCACCCAGGTGCGGCCGTACCTCGAGGAAGTGCTGAATTTGGTGCGCCAGGCGGCCGATGCCCTGGCACCGGTCGTCGGCCTGGGTCCCTACGATGCGCTGATGGACGGCTACCAGCGCGGGGTCCGCACCGCGGACGTTGCACCGGTCTTCGCCGCCTATGAAGCCTTCCTGGCGCAGGCGCTGCCGGAGGCCGAGGCCCGGCAGGCCCGCGCGCCGCAGCCCATCCGCCCGGCCGGTCCCTTCCCGATCCAGGCCCAGGAAGCGCTCTGCCGCCGTCTGTCGGAACGCCTCGGCCTCGACTACACCCACGCACGGCTGGATCGATCGGCGCACCCCTTCTCCGGCGGCACGCAGACGGATGTGCGAATCACCACCCGCTACATCGAATCGGACTTTACCCAGGCCGTGCTGGCGGTCGTGCATGAGACCGGCCACGCGCTGTATGAGCGCGGTCTGCCCATGGACTACGCCCGCCAGCCGGTGGGGGAAGCCGCGGGGATGGCCGCCCATGAAAGCCAGTCCCTGATCGTGGAGATGCAGGCCTGCCGATCGGACGCGTTCCTGTCGTGGATGGGGCCGGAGTTGCTGGCGGCGTTCGGGGGGGACCCGGCACCCTACCAGCCGGAAAATCTGGGGCGCCTCTGGCGGCGGATCGAGCGCGGTTTCATTCGCGTCGATGCCGATGAGATGACCTACCCCGCGCATGTGATCCTGCGCTTCCGGCTGGAGCAGGCGCTGATCGCCGGCGACCTGGCCGTGGCGGACCTGCCGGGCGCCTGGAATGACGGGCTGCATGCGCTGCTGGGGATCACCCCGCCGGATGACGCGCGCGGCTGCCTGCAGGACATCCATTGGTATGACGGGGCGTTCGGCTATTTCCCGAGCTACACGCTGGGTGCGATGGCGGCGGCGCAGCTGATGGCGGCGGCGCGCCAGGCGGTGCCGGACCTCGATGCCGGGTTGGGCCGGGGTGACATGTCACCCTTGCTGGGGTGGCTGCGCACCAATGTCCACGCCCAAGGCAGCCGGCTGGGGTTTAACGATCTGCTGGCAGCGGCAACCGGGAAGCCCCTGGATCCCCGGGACTTCCAGGCGCATTTGACGGCGCGATATTTGGGGTAGGCGTGGACGGCGGACCCAGACGGTCCGCCATCCATTGGTTCTTAGTACCCGACCGGCGTTGTGCTGACCGCTTCCCAGTGGCCGCCCTTGACGACGCACAGGAAGGATTGGTTCGAGCCCTGGTGCTTTGTCTGGCTGAACGACATAGCCGGTGAGCCGAAAATGTCGTGCCAGTCCTTGATGGACTCCATACCGGCTACGAAAGTATCGGCGTTCAGGTCCTTCCCTGCGTTCTTAAGGGCCTGAATGACCAACTGCCCGGCCGTGTAGCCTAACTGCGCTGCGAAATTCGGCTCTTTGCCGTATTGCTTTTTGTACTTCTCGGCGAAGGCCTTGATCTCCGGCTTCGGATCGCTGGCCGCGTTGTAAATGACCGGGGTCATTGAATAGAAGCCCTCGGTCACGCCGCCCGGCACTTCCGCCACCGCTTCGTCGTAGCTTGCGGCCTGGCCCAGCAGGTCCACATTCCAGCCAGACTTGCGGATAGCCGAGATGATCTGCACAGAATCGCGCACGATCCCGCCGACGACCACCAAATCGCAGTTGGCATCCCGCAGGCGGGCGACGAAGGCGCTGAAATCCGTGTCGGTCGGCTTGTGCAGGGTTTCGCCGGCCATCGTCATATTCATGGCCTTGAGCTGATCGCGGGCGCCATCCATGACGTCACGGCCGAAATCGGTGTCCTGCGACATGCCGCAGACTGTCTTCTTGCCGCGTTCGGTCACGAACAGCTTCACACCGGATCGCACCTGATCGTAGTAGGACGCGGCCAGACCGAATTTCAAATGGTGCAGCGGCTCGTACATTGACCGGGCGGAGGTCAGGGGGAACAGGTTCGCCACCCCCTTGGCCAGCTGGTCCGGCATGACCGCGTTGTTCATCGGGGTGCCGCCATTGCCGACCATGATGAACACGCCGTCGCGGTTGATCAGCTTGTTGGCGGCCTGGACTGAACGCGGGATCTGATACTGGTTGTCTTCAACGATGTACTTGATCTTGCGGCCATTGATGCCGCCCGCCGCGTTGGCTTCTTCAAACGCCATACGCCAGGTGTTGGAGTTATTGACACCCCACATCGCCGTCACACCGGACAAATCGGTATAGGTGCCGATAACGATCTCGCTGTCGGTGACGCCGCGTATTGCGTCCGCCGCCATGGCGGGCAGCGCGAGCGTCGCGGCCACCGTGGCCGCAAGCAGTGACTTAAGCATGTGTATCTCCCTGTTGCTGTCTCACGCCTCGATGGGCGCGATCTTGATTCCCAAAGCGCCGACCCAATCGATCACGTCCTGGGTTGGCTTGTTGCCGCTCACGAAAGCAACCCGCAGCCGTCCCATACCGAGTTCGTTACGCACCGCACGCAATACCAAAGCATTCGCCAGCGCATTGCCGCTGCCCGCCGCGATGGCCCAGCGGTACAGCATCCGGTGCACCGCCGTTGCCCCGTCGGCCGCGGCCGTGATCCGGGCATGCAGCCGGGTCCAGGCCTCAGCATCGGCGCCGAACAGCGTGGGCTTCACCTCTTGCAGGTTCTCGCGCCCGGTTTCGCTACTTTCGAGGTAGTTGCTGACGATCCCGGCATCCAACGCGAGATACAGGCCGAGCACGCGTTCCGCCTGATCCGACATCGGCAGCACCGCCAGGCGCTCATCGCCAGACCGGACACCCAGCCTGTCCCGCCCGGCTTTGACCATCGCCAGGACATCGGCATGGGTCAGCAAGCGCCCCGCCCCGCCGTCCCCGCGGGGGAATACCAACACCGCCGGATGATCGCCCCGGATGGCCACCGGCTCCGAAGCGCCGGTGCCGCGCGCCAAAAAGACCTCAAAGCTTTCGCAGTCGGGGTCGTTGAACTCGCGCAGGCCCTTCATGTCGAGGATGACGATCTTCGTCAGCGCCGGGCAGCTCTCCCGCACGGTCAGAGCTTTGTCGAGCTGCTCCTCATTCTCAACGAACACCACACGGCAGGCGGATTCCCGCAGGACATGCAGCACCTCCGGCGTTTCCGCCTCCGGATGCACCGCAACGCTCGTCCCGCCCGCCGTCAAAATCCCCAGATCGGCGTAAACCAGGTCGGGACAGGTGTCGGACAAGGCGCCAGCCACGTCGCCCTGGCGGAAACCAATCGCGCGCAACGCCTGGGCGATGGCATTGCGGCGGGAGTCGAGTTCGGCCCAGGTCACGGCCTTCCACAGCCCGCGGTCCTTTTTGCGCAACACAACGGCTGAACCCTGCGCGGCCGCGCGTTGGGCGACCATCGCGGGGATGCTGGCGTTCGAGTCCATCGCAGGGCGACCGGCGTTCAATTCCATTGCCGCTTCCTCTTCCAACGCCTTTGGCCGCGGACGCCGGCTTCTTTCTGCCCGAGGTAGAATTCCTTGATGTCCTCGCGCTGCACCAGATTGGCGCACTGGTCCTCGATCACGATACGGCCGACCTCCAGCACATAGCCATAATCGGCGGTTTTCAGCGCGATATGGGCGTTCTGCTCGACCAGCAGGATGGCGACGCCCTGTTCTTCGTTGATGCGGCGGATAATGCCGAAAATCTGCTGCACCAGCAGGGGCGACAGGCCGAGCGACGGCTCATCCAGCAGCAGCAGCTTGGGACGCCCCATCAGCGCGCGGCTGATCGCCATCATCTGCTGCTCCCCGCCTGAGAGCAGGCCGGCGCGCTGGTTCTGGCGTTCCTGCAAGCGGGGGAAATAGGTGAAGCAAAGCTCCAGGTCCTTCGCCACCCCATCGGAATCGCGGCGCGTATAGGCGCCCATCATCAGGTTTTCGCGCACGGTCAGGAACGGGAACGTCTCCCGCCCTTCCGGCACGTGGCAGATGCCCATGCGCATCACCTGGTCCGGCGCCATATTGGCGATGTCGCGGCCTTCAAAGAAAATCTGGCCGCGCTCGGGGTTCAACACGCCGGAAATCGTGCGCAGCACCGTCGTCTTGCCAGCGCCGTTGGCGCCCAGCACCGTCACCATCTGGCGCGGCGCCACTTCCAGCGACACCCCACGAATAGCCTGGATCGGCCCGTAAAACGTCTCGATATCGGTCACACGCAGGAGGGGCTCGGTCATGCCACGTCCTCCAACTCACCGCCCAGATAGGCTTTGACCACCTCGGGATGGGTCTGCACTTCGCGGGGCGTGCCCATCGCCAGCACCTTGCCGTAGTTCAATGCCATCACGCGGTCGGACACCTGATTAACCAGCGCCATGTCGTGCTCGACCATGATGACGGTGATGCCGAGGTCCTTCTTGATGTCCTCGATCCAGAAGCCCATGCCTTCCGTCTCTTCGACGTTCAGGCCGGACGACGGCTCATCCAGCAGCAGCAGCTTCGGCTCGATACACAGCGCACGGCCGAGTTCGACCACCTTGCGCACGCCATAGGGCAGGTTGGCGATCAAAGTGTCGCGGTGGCGTTGCAGGCCGAGGAAGGCGATGACCTCTTCGGCTTTTTCGCGATGCTTGATTTCCGCCCGCCGGTTCGACGGCAGAAAAGCCAGCTGCGACAAGAACCCGGCGCGGGAGTGGCAATGCCGCCCGATCAGCAGATTCTGCAACAGCGAGGCATTGGGAAACAGCTCGATGTTCTGGAACGTCCGGGCAATGCCGATCCCCGCGACCTGCCAGGGCGGCATTTTGGTGAAGTCCTGGCCGTCGAAGGTCAGAGTGCCCGACGTCGAGTTATAGATCCGGCTGATCAGATTGAAGATCGTGGTCTTGCCGGCGCCGTTGGGGCCGATGATCGAGAACACCTCCCCCTTGTCGACATGGAAAGTGACGTCGTCCACGGCCCGGATACCTCCGAACCGGACGGCGATTTGATCGGCCTGAAAGAGGCTCATCGCAGACGCTCCGACTTCGCGTAGGATTTTTGCCGGCGGGAACTGGTCTGGCGCTTGAACGGGAAGGCCGTGAACCAATGCTTGGTTTTCTGCCAGATGCCGTTGATCCCACCAGGCTGGAACAGGATGACCAGCACCAGAACCAGGCCGAACAAGGACGGTTCCAAGCCGGGCATGCGGCCGATACCGAAGGGCAGGTCGTCGCGCACGATGGCGATGAACTGCGGCAGCAGCCGCACGAACAGCGCCCCGAAAATCGCGCCCTGCACCGAACCCAGCCCGCCCACGAACACGATGGTCACGAACTGCACCGATAGCAGCACGTCGAAGGCATCGGGTGCCAGGAAGCGCACATAATGCGCGAACAGGGCACCGGCGAGGCCGGTCATGCCCGCGCTGATGGCGAAGGCTATGGCTTTGTAGCGGGCGAGATGGATGCCCATCGACTGGGCCGAGACCTCACTGTCGCGGATCGCCACCATGGCGCGGCCCATGGGGCTGCGCAGGATATTGGCGGTGATCCACAGCACGAAGATCAGCACCACCAGCGACACATAATAGATGCCCGTGGCGCCATCCAACCCGACCCCGAAGATGGTGGGCGTCGGCACCGCGAAGCCGTCGAAGCCGCCGGTGACCGAGCTCCATTTCTGGAACACCGTGCCGACAATGCTGCCGAAGGCCAGTGTCGCGATCGCGAGATACAGCCCGCTCATGCGCAAAGTCGGCAAGCCGATAGCGGCACCACAGGCAGCGGTGAACAGGCCGGCGATCGGCAAGGTGATGACGAACGGCACCCCCTTCGCCAGCAGCACCGAGTTCACATAGGCGCCGATACCCAGGAACGCGGCATGGCCGAGGCTGATCAGGCCGGTATAGCCCACCAGCAGCATCAGCCCCACGCCGGCGATGGCGAAGATGAACACGCCGCCGAGTTCGCCGACATAGAACTCCCCCATCAACAGAGGGACGATCAGCATGATGACCAGCAGCAACCCGTACCAGAAGTAGTCGCCGCCGTGACGCGCGAGCGACAGGTCCTGGTTGTAGTTCGTGCGGAAAAGATAGCGCATGCGCTAGACCCGCTTTCCTGAAAGTTCGGCGAACAGACCTTGCGGACGCACGATCAGCATGGCGAGCAGCACGACATTGGACGTGACCTCCTGGAACCCGGCGGGGAGGTAGTAGCCCGCCAACTGCTCCACGACGCCGACGATCACCCCGCCAATCAGCGAGCCCGGGATGCTGCCGAAACCCCCGATGACCGCGGCGGCGAAGGCCTTGATGCCCAGGAAGCCCATGTTCACGTCGAGCATCGACACCGGCGACAGCAGGATACCCGCCACCGCCGCCACCCCGGCACTGATCGCCCAGATCAACGAGAACACGGTGCGGACCGGGATTCCCATGTAATAGGCGGCGAGCTGGTTCTGCGATGACGCTTGCATGGCCACGCCGAGCCGGGTCTTGCTGAAGAACACATACAGCACCCCGCACAGGATCAGCGTGCCGACGATGATCGACAGATTGTCCTGCCCAAGCACCAGCAGCCCCACTTTCGCGGTTTTGTTGGTGAAGGGTGTGTTGAACCCGACGGAGTCATAGCCCCAGGTGATGCCAGCGCCGGCGCGGAAGATGAATCCCAGGCCGAGGGTCAACATCACCACCGCGAACTGCGGTTGTCCGATGACCCGCCGTAAGATGACCGCGTCGAGCGCGAAACCGAATGCCGCCGTGATGGCGATCGCCAGCAATGCCCCGACCCAGTAATTCATCCCCCAATGCGCGATGAGCGAATAGGCGATGAAGCCGCCGATCATCATGACGTCGCCCTGGGCGAAGTTCACCATTTCGGTGGCTTTATAGATCAGTACAAAGCCTAGCGCGATCAAGCCGTAGATGCAGCCCGCGGCGGCACCATTCACGACGAGCTGCAACAGGCGCGCAGCGTCTTCCACTGTGGGCGGCCTCCCTAAGGGGGCCGTCCGGCCCCTGTTCTCATTGACGGGAAGCTTAGGGGGGGATTCGCGGCGGCGTCAACGCGTTATCGGCGATTTGTTCAAGGTGTTCAAAACAGCGACAGCTGCGCCTCCGCCACCTGCGCTGCCGCGCCGGGCACGGCGAAGCGGTTGCAATCCAACCCCTCCCGCGCCTCATCCAACCCCCATTGCCGTGCCGCCCGCGTAAACCGCCGCATCAGCAGATCGGCGTAGACCCCCTGACCGGAGAACCGGTGATGGAAGCGCGTATCGTTCAACGCCCCGCCCCGTGTATCCCGCACCAGGCTCAGCACATGCTTGGCGCGATCGGGGAAATGCGTGTGCAGCCAAGCCTCGAACATTTCTTTGATCTCATGCGGCAGGCGCAGCAGCACATACCCCGCATGGCGTGCCCCGGCGCGGGAGGCCGCTTCGAGCAGCTTTTCCAGCTCCACATCATTCAATCCAGGGATCATCGGTGCCGTCAGCACGCCCGCGGACACGCCGGCCCGGGTCAATTCGGCGATCGCATGCAGCCGCCGCGCCGGGGTCGCCGCGCGGGGTTCCATCACCCGCGCCAGATGCGGGTCCAGCGTGGTCAGCGACATATACACCCGCACCAGATTGCGCTTCGCCATCGAGGACAGGATATCGAGGTC
>CAIUPC010000662.1 GCA_903900905.1 uncultured Acetobacteraceae bacterium | reverse complement strand
GTACCTGGCTCGTGAAGGGCACGCGCCTGCCAGTCGACGCCATTCTGCTTCATGCCGTTGAGTATACCCCGGAAGAGATCGCGACCGAATTTTACCAGGGTATCTCCCCCGAGATCGTGCGCCGGATCGTGGCATACGCGGAGGCGCATGCCCCGGCTGCTGCTTGACGCCAACATGCCCATTGGCCTCCGCGCTGTTCTGACGGGCCATGAAGTCGTTACAGCGTTTGAGGCCGGGTGGAGTTTCCTGACGAATGGGGGACCTCATCGCCGCTGCCACCGGATCGTCGGCGGGTTTTCAAAGCGGCGCAGAATCCGAAGTGATAGAGCTTGAAAAGGCCCTACTATTGCCCTATCGGTGATGGTGCATCGTATCTTTGTTTGGTGTCGTTTTTATCAATGGAGGGCATTGGATGTCTGATAGTAATTCCGATATTGTTATAGGACTCGATGGTTGTCCAAAAGGGTGGCTTGGGGCCGTTTGGCTCGGTCCCGGACATCGAGCGGAAACACTGTTATTGAGTTCGCTCAATGATGCCGAGCGCCGGTTGCCGCCAGAGACGCGAACTGTCGCGGTTGATATCCCGATTGGGTTGCTGGACGTGGCCGTCCCTGGCGGAAGACCCTGTGATCGACCCGCCCGGAGGCTGTTGGGGCCACGGGCCTCGTCTGTCTTTTCCCCGCCAGCGGCGGCCGCGCTCGCGGCGGACGACTACGCTGAGGCATGTTTGTTAAACAAGCAATCAGGTCCTGAAGCTGGCAGCCTTTCCAAACAATCATTCGCAATACTCCGGAAAATCAGAGAGGCTGCCGGAGCGGTCGCTGACTCGCCCTGGTTACGAGAACGGGTCATCGAGATTCATCCAGAGGTCTGCTTTCGGATGATGTCGGGCGCACCGCTCCAATATGCGAAGAAGAAACCCGCGGGCAAGGATGAGCGGCGGCATCTGCTTCGGCAGGCCGGTTTTGAAAATCTTGAGGCATTCGAGGTCTCTGCACGCGCCCTTGGGGCAGCAACGGACGATGCGCTGGATGCGTGTGTTGCCGCGTGGAGTGCGTGGCGCCGCGCGCTCGGTGCTGCCCAATATCTGCCGGCAGATGCCTCGGGACCCGACTACCATATGCGAATTTGGTATTAAGGTTGAAGCCCGAATATAATCAAACACCAACCTTCGCCGTCAACTCCAACCCCAGCGCCTTCATCACCGCGATCGTCGTCTTCAACGTCGGGTTCCCGCTCCCGCTGAACGAGCGATAGAGCTGCTCCCGCGACAGCCCCGTCTGTTTGGCGATCTGCGCCATCCCCTTGGCCCGCGCCACAACGCCCAGCGCATGGGCGATGTAACCGGGGTCCTCCGTCGCGAAAGCCTCCGCCATGAAGGTCGCGATGGCGGTGTCGGAGGTCAGGTCTTCCGCCGGGTCGTATGCCGAGAGTTTTTCCGCCATGTCAGTCGTCCCATTCTTCGGACAGGCGTTTTGCCGTCCTGATGTCTCGTGCCTGGCTGCCCTTGTCTCCGCCGCAGAGCAGAATTACCACCGTATTGCCTCGCTTGTGGAAATAGATGCGGTAACCGGGGCCATGATGAATGCGCAGTTCGCTGATGCCGTCCCCGATTGGCTCCACATCCCCGGCATGACCATAAGCGAGGCGGTCGAGCCTTGCGGCAATCAGGGCCCGCGCCCGTTCGTCCCGCAACTTCAAGCGCCACTTCCGAAAGGTCTCGGTCTGCTTAAGTTCGAGCATAAGGCATTGTAGTCAATAAACGACAGGCGTCAAGCGGCTGCCTGCACGGTCACAACGGGACTATCCCGCGGATGATGGAATTGACCTGCCTTGCGCCCCCCTATCATCGCCCCGGCCGATCCCACCATTGCGTCATCCAGCGCAATTCTCATCGGCCCAAGCCCACCGGCTTGCGCTCAGCCCTCGATCCCGGCCATAGAACCGCCATGACGCACTGTTGACCGCGGGCCAGTTCGGCCGCTCGCGCACCTGAAGGAAGCCTCCGTGACAAACTCCAAGCCCGTCCTTATCGACCGCCATCCCGGCCGCTCGGCGCAGACCATCGGCCTTGCCCATGCCCTCGGCACCGACCCCGCCCTCATCCATCAGCCGTCCGTCGGCGTGGTGGGC
>CAIUPC010000661.1 GCA_903900905.1 uncultured Acetobacteraceae bacterium | reverse complement strand
GAGACCCCCGCACCCGTTCCCATCCGCGTCCCCCCGCGCCATACTCCCAACCATGATCCCCATATCCGTCCTCGACCTCTCCCCCATCCCCGAAGGCAGTGATGCCGGCGTTGCGTTGCGCAATTCGCTCGACCTCGCCCGCCATGTCGAAAAGCTCGGCTTCCAGCGCTACTGGATGGCGGAGCACCATAACCTCCCCGGCATCGCCAGTGCCGCGACCGCGGTCGCCTTGGCGTATGTCGCGGCGGGGACCAGCACCATCCGCGTCGGGGCAGGGGGCATCATGCTCCCGAACCACGCGCCGCTGCTGATTGCCGAACAGGTCGGCACCCTGGCCGCGCTGCATCCCGGGCGGGTGGAACTGGCCCTCGGCCGGGCGCCAGGCTCCGACCAAACAACCGCAAGGGCGATGCGCCGCACGCTCTCCGGCGGTGACGACTTCCCGCAGGATGTCGTCGAGCTCATGCACTACTTCCAGCCGGCCGAACCCAACCAGGCCGTGCGCGCCGTGCCGGGGGAGGGGCAAACCGTCCCGGTCTGGATCCTCGGCTCCAGCACCTACGGCGCCCAGCTGGCGGCAATGCTCGGGTTGCCGTTCGGCTTCGCCTCCCATTTCGCGCCGGGGATGATGATGGATGCCATCGCCATCTACCGGCAGCGCTTCCGCCCCTCCGCCCAATTGCAGAAGCCGAACGTGATGCTGGGCCTCAACCTCGTTGCCGCTGACACGGACGAAGAAGCACGGTTCCTGTTTACCTCCACCCAGCAATCCTTCCTCAACATCCGCCGTGGTCACCCCGGCAAGCTGCCGCCGCCCGTCGCGGACATGGCTACGCGGATCGATCGGTACGGCCAGGCGATGCTGGATGATGCCCTGTCCTGCGCGGTTGTCGGCGGGCCGGACACCGTGCGGCGGGGGCTGGCGGCCTTCGCCGAACGCACCGGCGCCGATGAGTTCATGGTCACGTCCAACATCTTCGAGCACGCCAAACGCAAGCGATCCTTCGAAATCCTCGCCAGCGTGCAAGGCGGCGCCTAACCGCCGCTCATCCGGCTAAACCTGCCAGCCAAATGGAGGCCCCCATGCGCACCATCGACGTCCAGGTCCACGCATACGAGCACAACCACCCCGGCCGCCCCTGGGTTGGCAAGCTGCACGGGCCGCAATCGGCCAACGGGGCGGAGATGACCGCCGCCATGGACGCCGTCGGCGTCGATGCGGCGGTGATCGTATCCACCTTCAACCTCTACCGCTTCGACCCCAGCTACGCGTTGGAGGTTTTTGCCACTTATCCCGATCGGTTCCGGGTCGTGAAACCGATCGACGTCACCGACCCCGCGATCGACACGGTCGTGGGCGACTGGAAGCGCGTCCCCGGCGCCTGCGGCGTGCGCATCATGCTGCGCGACGAACTGGCCAGCGACCCCGCTGACCCCCGGGTGAACGCAGGGTTCGCGGCGGCGGGCAAGCACGGGCTGCCGGTCAATTTCCTCTGCTGGGGCCGCTTGGATCAGGGGACGGAGCTGGTGCGCCGCAATCCCGATACGGTGATCGTCATCGACCACCTCGGTCTGTTGCAACCCAACGAGCCGCCGGCCTTCGAAAATCCCTGGGCCGACCTGCCGAAGCTGCTGGCATTGGCGCAGTACCCGAACGTGCGGGTGAAGATCAGCGGCGCCTGCACTTTGTCGCGGGAGGTTTTTCCCTACAACGACATCTGGGAGCCGGTGCTGCGCATCATCGACGCCTTCGGCCTCGAACGTTGCATGTGGGGCACCGACTGGACCCGCACCAGCGGCATGCTGACCTATGAGCAGGCAACTGCGCCGTTCCGCGATTCCCTGCGCCTGTCCGCCAGCGACAAAGCCCAGCTGATGGGCGGCACCGTGGCCCAGGTCTACAACTGGGATGGCACGCGATGAGCAACCCGGCCTTTCGATTCGATCACGTCCATATCATCAGCGAAACGCCGCGGGAGTCCGCGGCGTGGTATGTGGAGATGTTCGGCGCCACCATCGCCGCCGACACCATCGCCCGCGGCGCCCCGCAGATTTTCGTGGAACTCGGTGGGATGACCATCCTTATTCGCGGCAAGCGCCCCGGTGAGGATCCGGCCCCTGGCCGGCCGATCCAGGGTTATGCGGATTTTTCGAGCCATAACGCCTGGGGCACGGATCATTTCGGATTCATGTATCAGGGTGACCTGACTTCCTTGTGCGCGCAACTGGCAACGAAAGGCGTGACCTTTCCGGTGCCGTTGAAGCACGGCGTTGGCGGCAGCCTGCTGTGCTATGTCGCCGCACCCGACGGGGTCAGCATCGAACTGATGCAGTGCTGAACCCGCCGGATTGGGGGATGGGTTACTCCATCCCCTCGTAGAAATCGTTCCCCTTGTCATCCATCACGATGAATGCCGGGAAATTCTCGACCTCGATCCGCCAGACCGCTTCCATGCCGAGTTCCGGATATTCCAGAACCTCGACCTTGCGGATGCAGTCCTGCGCCAACCGCGCCGCCGGCCCGCCGACGGAGCCGAGGTAGAACCCGCCATATTTCTGGCAGGCGTCCTTGACCGCCTTGGACCGGTTGCCCTTGGCCAGCATCACCAGCGACCCGCCAGCGGCCTGGAATTCCGCGACATAGCTGTCCATGCGCCCGGCCGTCGTCGGGCCAAAGCTGCCGGTCGCCATGCCGGTCGGGGTCTTGGCCGGGCCGGCGTAATAGACCGGGTGGTTCTTGATGTAATCAGGCAGGCCGAGGCCCGCGTCGAGCCGCTCTTTCAGCTTGGCATGCGCGATGTCGCGCGCGACGACCATGGTGCCGTTCAGCATCACCCGGGTCTTGACCGGGTAGCCGGACAGCAGCTTGCGGATGTCGTCCATCGGCTGGTTCAGATCGACCACCACCGCATCGTCCGGCAGGTGTTCGTCCGTCGTCTCCGGCAGATAATGCGCGGGATCGGTTTCCAACTGTTCCAGGAACACCCCCTCCGGCGTGATCTTCGCCTTGATCTGGCGGTCGGCGCTGCATGACACGCCAATGCCGACGGGCAACGATGCGCCGTGCCGCGCCAGCCGGATCACCCGCACGTCATGGCAGAAATATTTGCCGCCGAATTGCGCGCCGATACCGATATTGCGCGACAGTTCCAGCACCTTCTGTTCCATGTCCAGATCACGGAACGCATGCCCGGCCTTGCTGCCTTCCGTCGGCAGCGTATCCAGCCATTTGGTCGAGGCCAGCTTCACCGTCTTCAACGTCGTTTCAGCCGAGGTGCCGCCGATCACGATCGCCAGATGGTAAGGCGGGCAGGCGGAGGTGCCCAGCGTCTTCATCTTGGTTTCCAGGAATTTCAGCAGCCGCTCCGGCGACAGGATGGCGCGGGTTTCCTGGAACAGAAACGTCTTGTTCGCGGACCCGCCGCCCTTGGCAACGAACATCAGATGGAATTCGTCGGCATGGTGCTCGCCCGGGCTGGCGAGGATATCGAACTGCACCGGCAAATTATTGCCGGTATTGACCTCGTTAAACATCGTCAACGGCGCCATCTGCGAATAGCGCAGATTGGTCTCGGTATAGGTGCGATGCACACCCCAGGCGAGTGCCTCTTCCTCATCGCCATCCACCCAGACGCGCTGGCCCTTCTTGCCGAACACGATGGCGGTGCCAGTATCCTGGCACATCGGCAGCACGCCGCCGGCGGCGATATTGGCGTTCTTCAACAGGTCGATCGCCACGAACCGGTCATTGGCGCTGGCTTCGGGGTCATCGAGAATGGCACGCAGCTGCGCCAGATGCGCCGGGCGCAGCAGATGCGACACGTCATGAAAGGCGCGCACCGCCAGCTCGCTGAGCGCGTCCGGAGAAACATGCAGCACCGTCTTGCCGTCGCACACGGACGTACGCACCCCCGCAATATCCAGCTTCTTCCAGGCGGTGTTGTCCTCACCCAGCGGGAACATGGGCGAATAGAGGAAATTCGACGGCCGCTGCGCGGCGGAGACGGGGGCATTCATGCGCGGATCCTTTTCGGTCGGGCGAGATATGTCAGTTTTTCGGCGGTGTGCGGCGGCGGAAGGCAGCAAGGCTCACGACCTGCGGCGCCTCCGACGGGGTTTCCTCTGCCACGGCGGGCGGTTCCGCCACGGGCTCCGGTTCCGGTTCCGCCACCACAGCCTCCACCACATTGAACCGTAACATAAACTGCACGAACGGATCGGCGAAGGCGATTAAAGCATTAAGCGGAATCAGCAAAGTCGATGGGACGCCGCCAAATGACAGTCCAACACTGATGCATTGGGAGTCATCGAGAAATTTCAAATCCCAGAACTGATGTTGCAGGACGATGCTCATCTCCCGCGGATATTGCGCCTTCAGGCGTGCCGGGATCACGACGCCCGGCAGGTCGGTGCGGAAGGTCAGGAAAAAATGGTGCGCGCCGGGCAGTCCATTCTCTTGCGCGTGCTTGACGGCCCGCACGACCACCTGACGCAGCGCTGCCTCGGCCCAGTCCGCATAGGGCATCAGGCTTTCGGGCGGCTGGTCCTGATCGTCTTCCATCTCGCATCCTCATTGTCATCAATCGCGGCACCCATAGCGCGGGCGGCGGCCTCTGGGAAAGATGGGGTCTCTCGCGCGCAATGACAGGGCTGGTGCCGTTGCAGTCCTTCGCACCCGCAAAAATTCCCGTTGACGCGGAACCAACGCCGCTCGTAAAGCTCCGCCCGGGTCACGCCCCCCCACCGGGGCGCTTCTCTTCTGAAAGGGAGGGTTAGAATGAGCACGACGACACCGGACCTGCGTCCGAATAATCCCAATTTTTCGTCTGGCCCCTGTGCCAAACGGCCAGGGTTCACCCTGGATGCGCTCTCAGGCGCCTTTCTCGGCCGCAGCCATCGCGCCGCCGAACCCAAAGCCCGGCTCAACGAAGTCATCACCCGCTCGCGTGCCATTCTGGGCATGCCGGCCGATTGGCGCCTGGGCATCGTGCCCGGCTCCGACACCGGCGCCGTCGAAATGGCGCTCTGGTCGCTGCTCGGCGCGCGCGGCGTCGATATCCTGACCTTCGAAAGCTTTGGGGAGGGCTGGGCCACCGATATCGTCAAGCACCTCAAGCTGGCCAATGCCCGGGTCCTGTCCGCGCCCTATGGCGCGCTGCCCGATCTCGCCGCGGTCGATCCGGCCAATGACGTGGTCTTCCCCTGGAATGGCACCACGTCTGGCGTGCGGCTGACCAACGCGGACTGGATCTCGGATGATCGCGCTGGTCTCGCTATCTGCGACGCCACCTCCGCCGCCTTCGCGATGGATTTGCCCTGGCCGAAACTCGATGTCGTCACCTGGTCCTGGCAGAAAGTGCTGGGCGGGGAGGCGGCGCATGGCATGCTCGCGCTGTCGCCGCGCGCGGTGGAGCGGCTCGAAACCTACACCCCGGCCTGGCCGCTGCCGAAGGTCTTCCGCCTGACCTCCAAAGGCAAAATCGCCGAAGGCGTGTTCAAGGGCGAAACCATCAACACGCCGTCGATGCTTTGCGTCGAAGACGCGGTCGATGGGCTGCGCTGGGCCGAATCCGTGGGCGGCCTGCCGGGCCTGATCGCGCGGTCGGAGGCCAATTTGAAAGCGGTCGCCGACTGGGTCGCCGCTTCCGACTGGGCTGATTTCCTGGCGGTTGATCCCGCCACGCGGTCCTGCACCTCCATCTGCCTCAAGATCGTCGCGCCCTGGTTCACCGCGCTGGCGGCCGACGGGCAGGCGAAGGCGGCGAAGCAGCTGGCGTCCTTGCTGGAGAAGCAGGGCGTGGCCTTCGATGTCGGCGCCTATCGCGACGCGCCGCCGGGCCTGCGGATCTGGGGCGGTGCCACCGTCGAAACGGCCGATATCGCGGCGCTGCTGCCCTGGCTCGACTGGGCGCATGCCACCGTCGCTGCCTCGTTTCAATAAGACACGGGGTTCCTTGGACCGCCCATGCCGGCGCTCGTTCCCGGTCCCGCCTATCCCGTCATGCCGACGAAGGTCGGCATGACGGGGCGCGCACCCATCAGCCCGTCAAAATCCGAAGCCTATGTTCATAGACACAAGGACACACACATGCCCAAGGTTCTGATCAGCGACAAACTGTCGCCGGCGTCGATTGAGATTTTCCGCCAGCGCGGCATCGAAACGGACTTCAAGCCCGGTCTGTCGGCCGCCGATTTGCGCGCCATCATCGGTGAATATGACGGCCTCGCCGTGCGCTCCGCGACCAAAGTAACGCGCGAACTTCTCGACGCCGCCACCAACCTCAAAGTCGTCGGCCGCGCCGGCATCGGCGTTGACAATGTCGACATCAAATCCGCCACCGCCCGCGGCGTGGTGGTCATGAACACGCCGCACGGCAACACCATCACGACCGCCGAACACGCCATCGCCATGATGTTCGCGCTGGCGCGGCAGATCCCCGAGGCCTCCGCCTCCACCCGCGCCGGCAAGTGGGAGAAGAACCGCTTCATGGGGGTCGAACTGACCGGCAAGACCCTCGGCCTTATCGGCTGCGGCAATATCGGTTCGATCGTCGCCGAACGGGCCGTGGCGTTGAAGATGAAGGTGGTCGCTTACGACCCGTACTTGTCGGATAAGAAGGCGCTGGCCCTCGGGGTGGAAAAAGCCGATCTGGAGACGTTGCTGGCGCGGGCGGATTTCATCACCGTGCATACGCCGCTGACCGATGCCACCCGCAACATCCTGTCGCGCGAAGCCATCGCGAAAACCCGCAAGGGCGTGCGCATCATCAACTGCGCCCGTGGCGGCCTGGTGGATGAGGCCGCTTTGGCCGACGCGCTCCGCTCCGGCCATGTCGCCGGCGCGGCGCTGGATGTGTTTGAGGTTGAACCGGCCACCGACTCGCCGCTGTTCGGCCTTGATAACGTCGTGTGCACCCCGCATCTGGGCGCGGCCACGGCGGAAGCGCAGGAAAACGTGGCCCTCCAGGTCGCCGAACAAATGAGCGACTTCCTGCTGACCGGCGCGGTGTCGAACGCGATCAACATGGCCTCCGTCACCGCCGAGGAAGCACCGCGCTTAAAGCCCTATCTCGAACTCTGCCGCCTGCTGGGCGCTTTCGCCGGGCAGATGACCCAGGCGCAGGACGCGGTCGTGCGCCGTATCGCGATCGAGTTCGAAGGCCAGGTCGCCGCCCTGAACACCCGCCCGCTGACCGCCGCCGCGCTGGCCGGGCTGCTGCAGCCGATGATGGAGGGGGTGAACATGGTCAATGCCTCCGTCGCCGCCCGCGACCACGGCATCGATGTCGCCGAAATCGCGCATGATCGCCCGAGCGAATACCTGACCCTGGTGCGGGTGACGGTGGAAACCGACGGGGCATCACGCTCGGTGGCCGGGACTTTGTTCGCGGGATCGCGGCCGCGCATCGTCGAGATCAAGGGCATCAAGGTCGAAGCCGATTTCGCGCCGCACATGTTGTACGTAACCAACCAGGACAAGCCCGGCTTCATTGGCCGCTTCGGCGCGACGCTGGCGGGGGCGGGGATCAATATCGCGACCTTCCATCTCGGCCGCGCCGATCAGGGGGGTGATGCGATTTGTTTGGTGTCGGTGGATGAGATGGTGCCGGAGGAGGTACTGGCGATGGTCCGCACCCTGCCGCTGGTCGTGCAGGCGACGTCCCTGGCCTTCTGAGGCTGGGTCTGGGATGGCGAAGGTCATAGGCTTTGGTCCATAGCGGGAGGACCCGGGTCCGCCTTCGTCCATCGCCCCGTGGGCGCTCAAAGAGTCAGAGATGGCAACAAAAACCGTCATCCCCGGGCTTGTCCCGGGGACCACGGTTTCCAACAGTGCCGCGATTGGTCCCCGGGACAAGCCCG
>CAIUPC010000660.1 GCA_903900905.1 uncultured Acetobacteraceae bacterium | reverse complement strand
CCGAGGAGTAGAGCGTGGGTGGGCATCCAGGCGGCCGGTGCGGTCGGCACGATGACTCCCCCTCCCCTTGTGGGAGGGGGTTGGGGGGAGGGGTGGTTCAACACCGGCTGCTGAGTTGGATCACCCCTCCCCCCAACCCCCGCCCGCCAGGGGAGGGGGCGCCGTTTCCCATTGACCTTGACCACGGTCGCGCCGGTCCCAACCCCTTCCCGCAAGGGGAGGGGGAGCAGCTTTAGCCCCCGCCACACCCCCACCACCGCCAGGCCCAGCAACAACGGGTCCGTCAGCGGAAAACTCCCCGCTGGCAACTCCATCGCGTCGATCATCGCGATCTGTGTCTCGGCGAACAGCAACGATCCATCCGGTTGGACCCAGGTCCAGATCGGCAGGAAATAATAGCTCAGGCCGACACCCAACCGCCGGACATTGAAGGTGCCATAGGCGGAGAGGCGGCCGAGGCGCTCGGGGTAGACGTCCTGATCGAGCGAATAGGTGGTGAAGTCGGCGAAGGTCAGAGGGTTGCCCCAGCGGCCGTTATTCACGATCCCGGTCGCCACCATGAACCCGATCAACAGCAGCACCGCGGGGACTGCCCGCCCTGGCGCGCGCCACTGGGTCAGCAGCAACAGGCCCAGCGCGCCGTAAAGACCGATCCCGAACGAGACCCGGTCCAGCAGCCCGAGCCCGGCGCAGACTGCCATCCAGGTCAGGGTCTGGCGGTTAAACCCGTGCTCACTCAGCAGCCCGCGCAGGGCCAGGAACACGAACCCCATGGACAGGGCGCCGGCCCAATCGACGATCTCCTGATAGATCGACGGGCGGAGGAACTGGATCTGTTGCCCGCCCAGCACGACGCAGATCGCCAGTGCCGCCGTCAGCCAGGCCCGCCTGGGGCCAGCTGGGGTGTAATCACGCACCAGCAGCAAAGCGCGGAGCTGGAACCAGCCGCCGAGCACCACCGCGATCAGGCAGGACAGGCCTGTGATATCCAGCGCCCGCAAAGCCGGGAAAGGCAGCAGCGGCAGACGCAGCAGGGCGCAGAAAATGCCGAAATACGAAACGGTGCGATCGCCGACGATAAAGGCCTCGAAATCGATCGCCTCCGGATCAATATCGAAGCGGCCGGCGACCAGATGTTCGGCCATTGAACGAAAGGCCTGGCCGAGCATTGCCGGCTCAAACAGGCCATAGGCGCGATGCCGCAGCAGCCGCTCCAGCACGAAATACCAAACTGCCATGAACACCACGGCAGCGGTCAGAACGGTCCGGCTGCCGTTTGGGCGCATCAGAGCGCCCGGTTACACGCCCGCAGGAAATCGATGAAGTGCGAGGCCAGGGAGCCGGTCTTGGCCGCCCAGCCCTCAAAATCGACATCCGCTTCCACGACGTTGGTCAGAACCTCCCGGTAGATGCTGAACGGCAGCAGGCGATGCGCGGCCTGGGCGCCGGCGGCGGGGTGGACGCGGTCGTTGCCGGGGATGACGATGGCGGGCATCGACATCTGCCGCATCTCGGTCGGGCTGATGCCGGCCACGGGGTAGTCGGCGTCGCGGCGGAAGGAGTCGAGCCAGCGCTGCATGCCGGCGGTGAAATTGGCCGCGCCCATCTCATGCAGCGTATCGCGATTGGCGGGATTGGCCGCGATCATGGCGGCGAAATGCTCGGTCCGGCAGACCGCCTCCATCCCACCGCTTTCGACGGCTTCGAGATATTGCTCGTAATAGTTATAGGCGAGGCGCTTGGCCGCGTAGGGACCGCCGGTCACGCGCCAGAGCAGCAGAGCCTTCACGGCTTCCGGGTGATGCCGCGCCAGCAGCAGCGACATGCGCGCGCCTGACGAGCAACCGGCAACGAAAACCGGCCCGGTGCGCAGGCCGCGCAGCAGGCCGAGCAGATCCTCGGCCTGTTCCATGCTTTCGGACTCGCCCGTCAGCGCGATGCCGGACGCGCCGACATTGCGCCGATCATGCAGCAGGACGCGGAAGCCTGCTTCGGCAATCAGGGCACCCAGCGCGCGTTCACCCGCGATGCCGCGGCGGCCGCCCGGGGTGACGGTGACCCAAGGGCCGTGGTCACCCAGGATCTCGTAGACCAGCTCAACGCCCCGAATGTTCATCACCGGCATGAAATACTCCTGTTTTTTGGTGTGCGATGGCTACGCGGGAACCGGGTGGCGGGCAAGCGGCTGGAAAATTGTTGTCAAAACGCGACCGTTCGCGGTATGATGCGAAAGAATAACAAGGAGCCAATCATGTTGGATGCCAGTACATTGCTTGCCATCGCGCCGCGGTTCAGCGGTGACAAGGCGGTCAAACAGGCCGCCATCGTCGCTGCCGTGGGCCCGGTGCTTGATGCCACATTCGGGCAATATAATATCGGCACACCGCTGCGTCAGGCGCATTTCCTGGCCCAGACCTGCGTTGAGGCCGCCGGTTTCCGAACGACGGTAGAATTCGCGGACGGCTCTGAATACGAGGGCAGGGCCGATCTGGGTAATACGCACGCCGGTGATGGTCCGCGCTATAAGGGCCGGGGTCTGATTCAACTGACCGGCCGGGCGAACTACGCCGCTTATGGCCCAAGCGTTGGCCTCGATCTGGTTGCCAACCCCGATCTGGCCGCGGACCCGGTTGTGTCGCTGAAGATCGCCTGCGAATATTGGCACCGTAAGGAGCTGAATTTCTTCGCGGATCACGACGACGCGATCTCTATCACCAAACGGATCAACGGCGGTTTCAACGGTTTAACCGATCGGCTTGGGTTTCTGGCCACGGCTAAAACCCGCCTGGGCGTCGATGCCACCACCACGGTCGCTGGTTACGCAACGGTCCAGAGACCGGGCAAGAGCCTCGACGCCTTCGCGCTGCAGGCTAATCTGCAGCAACGAAACTATCCGCTCCATCTGGTGGATGGCGACTTCGGCGGCGGCACGGACACGGCCCTGAAGGCATTCCAAACCGATCATGGTTTGCCAGTCAACGGCGTTGCCGGCCCGGAGGTCTGGACAGCGCTTGGCCTCAAAGGCGCAGCCTCCCCTGGCGCCGCCGCGAACGCCTGATGCCTGCTATGTCGTGGCGGCCGCGACCTCCAGATTGCGGCCGCGGGTTTCGCGCGCCAGCCATAGCGACAGGCCCGAGGACAGGAACTGCGCCCCGGCCATCAGGCACCAGACGTAATAGATCGTCTCCGGGCTGATGATCAGGCCAATGACGATGGGTGCGGTCATGCCGCCGAAGCGGCCAACCCCCATCGCCGCCGAGGCCGCGAGGCCGCGGATGCGGACCGGGTAGACCTCCGGCGTGTAGACGGTCATCGCCAGCGAGCCGATATCGGCGAAGAAGGCATAGCTCATGGCGACCAGCAGCAACGATGTTTCCGTCGTCGCCTGCGTGAACATCAGCGCCGAGCAGGCCGCCACGCTGTAGCCGGTGACGATCAGGGGCTTGCGGCCGACGATATCCACCAGCGAAAAGGCGCAAATCCGCCCGACGACCGAGGTGCCGGCGATGATGAATGTGTACAAAAGCGTGCGGGTGATTTCGATGTGGTAGTAGCGCGCATAGATGGTCGGTAGCCAGACGCTGAAGGCGGTGGCAGCGAAGTTGGAGAAATACCACATCGTCCACGTATGTACCATCCGCCGCGCATAGGGCCGGGTCAGCAAATCGCGGACCTTGGGCGCGGGCGCTTCAACCACGGCCGGTAGGACGGCGATCTCCGCCCGTGCCTTCTCCAGCGCTTCGTCGGTCACGCCGACATAATGCAGCGACTGGCGGGCTTCCTCATGCCGGCCCTGGTCGGACAGCCAGCGCGGCGATTCCGGGATGCTCTTGCGGATGACGAAAGACAGGATCGCCGGGGCGACGCCAATCACGAACAGCCAGCGCCAGCCGATAGTGGGGACCACGGCCAGGCTGACGCCGGCGGCGGCGAAGATGCCGATGGGCCAGCACAGCGGCAGGGACGCCAGCACCCGCCCCCGGATCCGCGCCGGCGCGAACTCCGCCACCAGCGCCGCGTCGATCGGCACCATGCCCCCCAGGCCGAGACCGGTCAGGAAGCGCGCGCCAATGATAAAGCCGACGGAGAAGGCGAGCCCGGTGATACCTGTGAAGAGCGAGAACATCAGCACCGTCCCCGCAAACACCAGCCGCCGCCCCCAGCGATCGGCGATCCACCCCCAGACCCAGGAGCCAACCCCCATCCCGGCCAGCCCGGCGGAGCCGATAAAGCCGATCTGCTGCGGGGTGAGGTGGAATTCTTTGCTGATACTGGGGAGGGCGTAGGCGAGGATGACGATATCGAAGGAATCGAAGAAGTAACCGGCCGCGGCGACCGCGACGATGAACCGCATCGGATTCGTGAGCTTCGCCTGATCGATGGCCCGCCCGATGATCGCGGGCGTAAGCGGCGCTGCGCCTGGCATTGTTGCCTCCCCTGGTTATGTCGTGTTGATGACAAGGGTGGCGCAATGGGGGAGGGGATGCAACCTGGGTTTGGTGCGGCGTGGATCGCAGAAGCGCGGGGCACGAGGATATGCTATCCTACCGTTCAGCGCGCCCGGACGGGCGGTCATCCCAGGAGGTCGTGATGGACGACACCCCAGACTTTCGGCCCTCGGCCAACGACACCTCGCATGATGGGGATTTCCACGCCTGGGCGATGGATCAGGGACGCAAGCTGCGGGATGGGCAGCTGAACGCGTTGGATGTGCTGAACCTGGCCGAGGAGATCGAAGACATGGGCCGGGCGGAGAAACGCGAACTCACCAACCGTTTGGCCGTGTTGCTGACCCATCTCCTGAAATGGGCCGCCCAGCCGGCGCGGCGCGGGCGCAGCTGGCTCGCGACGATCGGGGAACAGCGGGATCAGGCGGACCTGTTGTTGCGCGACAATCCCAGCCTGCGGCCGTTGCTGACGGAGATCATGGGGGACGCGTATCGCCTCGGCCGCCGTGCGGCGCTGCGGGAGACGCGGTTGGCGGCTGATCGGCTGCCAGCGGCTTGTCCCTGGGAGGTGGGGCAGGTGCTGGATGAGGGGTTCTTGCCCGAGCCATTCTGATTCTTATACCAACCAGTAAAATGAATGACGCACCGGCCATCGTTACCCGTCATGCCGACGCAGGTCGGCACCCACGCCTTTCTCCTGTCTAACACTGCTAAGTCGTGGATGCCGACCTCCGTCGGCATGACGGCGTTGGGGCGCTG
>CAIUPC010000659.1 GCA_903900905.1 uncultured Acetobacteraceae bacterium | reverse complement strand
TTGCGCGCCCTCCAGCGCGGCGCGGGCCGATGGATCGCCGCGGTGCACGGCATCGGTGCCGGCGCGCACGGCCCGGGCGAAGGCCACGTCCATCCAGGCCTTGAAGTCGGCCCAGGCGGCGTAATTGCCGTCGGTGCGGCGCAGGGCGTCGCTGGTGAGCTGCGGCACCACCGCGTCCCACTCCGCGTATGCCGTCCCCCATTCCCGGTTCAACGCCGCGAGGTCGGCGTATTGGGTGCGTAACCAAATCCGCATCGCGGCCAGGGAGGAGGGACTGATATCGGCGTCCCAGGCGGCGGCGAGGTCACCGATCCCCGGCTCATCAGCGAGGCTGTAGTAGATCGGGCGATGCGGGGAGTGGGATCGCACCATGGCCTCCAGCCGGGATGTGAAGGCGGCAAGCGCGGCCGGGTCCGAGAGGCCGGGCTGGCGCTCAAACACCGCGCGATTTGTGGGATCCTCGCGCAGCCGGGCTTTGCCGGCATCGAACAGCCAGGTGACCGGTTTTCCAGGCGCGTAGCGGTGGTAGGGGGAGAGGAAATCGGTGCCGATATTCTCGACATACCAAGGCAGGCCAGAGGCGCGCAGGGCCGCGAACTTCGCCGGGTCGATATGGCCGCCGGAGCCGATCAGCCGCAGCCCGGTGAAGCCCAGCCGGCGGAGCCCGGCGATCTCCGCCGGGCTGTGGTCCTGCCACATGATCAGTTCGAAGCGTTCAAACGGCGCCGATCGTTCGGCTGCCTGGGCGGTGAGGGGCAGGAGAAGGGCGAGGGCCCTCAAAACCGTCATCCCCGGGCGCGTCCCGGGGACCAATCGCGGCAGAGGCGGAAACCCTGGTCCCCGGGACATGCCCGGGGATGACGAGGGGGTGGACATTCTTGCCCGTGACGCCATGCCAGTGCGGCCCGCAACGGCAATGGCGCCTGTCCGGCCGCTTGCGGTCAGTTGAGGAACTTCTCCGTCCAACTCTTGAACGTGCCCTCCCGCGTGACGCGCGCCATGGTTTCGGCGGAGGCGACGCCTTTCAACTCCGACGGTTTCACGCCCTCGCGCAGGGCTTTCAGCGTTTCGTAGGTCGCCTGCACGGCGGCGGAGAAGGGCTGGTGGCCTTGCAGCGCGACGCGCACGCCCATTTTGCCGAGATACGCTTTGTCGCCGGCCATGCCGCCGCCGCCGAGCATCATCGGGATGCGGATTTCGGCGTGCAGGGCTTCCAGCAGCTCTTTCGTGACGCCGCCGGCGAAGAACAGGGCGTCCACGCCCTCGGCCTGGTAGGCTTTGGCGCGTTTCAGGGCCTCGTCCGGTCCCTCGATGGCGGCGGCGCTGGTGCGGCCGATAATGACCAGGGACTTGTCTTCCCGCGCGGCCAGAGCGGCGCGCATCTTGCCGATACCCTCGTCGAGGGACACCAAAGTCGGGGATTTTTCGCCGAACTGGCGCGGCAGCAGCGTATCCTCGATCATGATGCCGGCGACACCGGCCGTTTCGAGCTCCTGAATCGTGCGCATCACGTTCAGTGCATTGCCGTAGCCATGATCCGCGTCCACCATCAGCGGCAGCTTGCCGGCGCGGTTGATGCGATAGGCCTGATGCGCGAACTCGGTCAGCGTCAGCAGGATCAGGTCGGGATTGCCGAGCACCGAGAAGGACCCGATGGACCCGGCGAACATGCCGATTTCAAAGCCCAGTTCCTCAGCGATGCGGGCCGAGATGGCGTCGAAGACGGAGCCGGGATGCAGGCACTCGGTCCCGCCAATGGCGGCCCGGTAACGTTCGCGGCGATCGGTCCAATGCATGGTTGTTCTCCCCCAGGTTGGTGTTCGGTCTGACGGTAATGGGGTTGGCCGGTTGGGGGAAGGGCGTGGTAGAATCGGGGCAAAGCGAAAACGGGAGTTCAACATGAAGATCGCGATTATCGGCACCGGCGGCGTGGGCGGCGCCTTCGGGGCGGCTTTGGCGCAGGCCGGCGGCGACGTCACCTTCGTCGCGCGCGGCGCGCACCTGGCGGCGATGCGGGAAAACGGCCTGCTGGTCGAGGGCGGGCGCGGCACCACCCTGATCAAGCCGGTCCAGGCCACAGATGATCCCGCCAGCATCGGCGTGGTGGATGTGGTGTTCTTCTGCGTGAAGCTGTGGGACGTCGAAACCGCGGGCGCGCAGATCAAGCCGCTGGTCGGGCCGAATACGGCGGTGATTCCGCTGCAAAACGGCATCGACGCGGCGGAGCGGCTGATCCCCATCCTCGGCGCCAATGCGCTGATGGGCGGCACCGTCGGCATCAGCGCCACGATCGGCCGACCGGGCGTGATCACGCAGGTTGGTACTATGATGATGATGTCGTTCGGGGAGCTCGATGGCCGCCCCAGCCCGCGCGGGGAGGCTCTGCTGGCCCTGGCGCAGAAGGCCGGGTTCCAGGTTACGCTGACGAATACCATCGAGACCTCGATCTGGATCAAATTCATCATGCTGACCGGCGTCGCCGGCGTGACCGCGCTGACCCGCCTGCCGCTCGGCAAGCTGCGCGACGATCCCGATGTGTTTGCCCTGTTCGGCGCGGTGATGCGCGAGACCGAGGCCGTTGGCCGCGCCCGTGGCGTCGCGTTGCCGGATGACGTCGTGGACAAGCATCTGGCGGGGCTGATGACCTCGCCGCCGACGGTTATGGCCTCGATGGCGCATGATCTGATCCGTGGCAACCGGATCGAGCTGCCGTGGCTGGCGGGGAAGATTGTCGCGCTGGGGAAGGAACTCGGGGTGCCGACGCCGGCCAATGCGTTCATTTACGCGGCGTTGAAGCCCTACGCGAACGGCACGCCGGGCTGACGCACAGATGCCAGCACACCCGTCATGCCGACGGTGGTCGGCATCCGCGCCTTCCGCTGTTGCAACGGCCGGAGGCGTGGATGCTGACCTGCGTCAGCATGACGAGGGGTACACGCCGGTGAGCCAAAGGTTACGCCGCCTGATATTACGCGAACGGCTCGCCGGCGGGACGGCATGCTGACCCTGCGCGCGGGGCGCGCTTCGCTGGTGCTGGCACCGGAGGCGGGCGGGGCAATCCTTGGTTGGTCGCTTGGGGCGGTGGCGTTGCTGCGCCCGGCGGATGCGAACGCGGTGATGCGGAACGAGGCGCGGGGCATGGGGTGTTTCCCCATGATGCCTTATGCCAATCGCATCGCCGCGGCGCGTTTTCCATGGGCGGGGCAAGCGGTGCGGCTCGCGCGCAATTTTGGGGATCATCCGCATAGTCTGCATGGCCTGGGCTGGCGGCGTCCCTGGACGGTCACGGCCGTCGCGCCGGCGGGGGCGACCTTGTCCCTGGCCCATGACGGGACCGGGCCGGATTGGCCGTTTGCCTTTGAAGCGGAACAGCGGTTCACCCTGACCCCGGCGGCGTTACGGATTGATCTGCGGATCGTGAACCGCCATCCCGCGCCCGCGCCCGCCGGGCTCGGTTTGCATCCGTTCTTTCCGCGGCCCGCGGGCGCCTCGCTGCGGTTCGCGGCGGCGTCAGTGTGGGAGACGGATGCGACCGCGCTGGCCGTGCGCAATGGGCCGGTGCCCGCGGCCTGGGCGCATGACGCGGGCCAGACGGTTGGCGCCTGCGCGCTCGATCACTGTTTCAGCGGTTGGGATGGGCACGCCCGGCTCGGTCTTGGTTCGGTCGTGATGGATATCGAGGCGAGCGATGTTTTCTCGCACTTGCAGGTCTTCACCCCGCCGGGGCAGCGCTTTTTCTGTGTGGAGCCGGTGACACACCGGCCAGATGCGATTAACGACAATAGCGGTCAGGGCATGCACCGCCTGGCGGCGAATGAAGCCCTGACCGGATCGGTAACGTTCCGGATTTCTGAGCCGTAAACGCGGCTCAGTTCTTCTTCACCATCGGGCACTCGCTTTGCGCCAGCGGCCGGATCGCGTCGGCGGCGGGGATCTGGGCGAGGATTTTGTACAGATCCCAATCGCCTTTGGACTCCGCCGGGGTCTTGACCTGCACCAGCCAGGCATCGCGTATGACGCGGTTGTCTTCGCGGATCCAACCATCCTTGGTGATCATGTCGTTGATTTTGAGTTCACGCATTTTCGCGACCACGGCGGTGGCTTCATCCGTGCCGGCGGCCTGGACGGCTTTCAGGTAGTGCATCGTCGCGCCGTAGTCGTTCAGCTGGATGAAGTTGGGCGCGAAACCGGTGCGGGCCATGTAGCGTTTGGTGAAGGCGCGGGTTTCGTCGTTCAGATCCCAGTAGCCGAAATCGGTGACCACCAGGCCCTGCGCGGCCTGCAGGCCGAGCGCCTTGATATCCTGGATCACGGTCAGCAGCGCGGCCAGCCGCTGGCCGCTTTTCACGATGCCGAATTCGGCGGCCTGCTTGGCGGAGTTGATGAAATCGCCGCCCGCATTGGCCAGGCCGACCACTTTGGCGCCAGAACCCTGCGCCTGCAGCAGGAAGGACGAGAAATCGGCATTGCTGATGGGCACTTTCGACGAGCCGATGACTTTGCCGCCGGCTTCCTGCACGAAACGGCTGGTATCGCGCTCCAACGCGTGGCCGAAGGCGTAATCGGCGGTCAGGAAGTACCAGGTATCGCCGCCTTGCTTGACCAGCGCCTTGCCGGTGCCGGCCGCGAGGGCATAGGTGTCATAAGTCCAGCCGATACCGACGGGGGAGCAGGCCTTGCCGGTGAAATCGGACGTCGCGGCGGCGGTGTTGATCAGAACCCGGTTCTTTTCCCGCGCGACGGCC
>CAIUPC010000658.1 GCA_903900905.1 uncultured Acetobacteraceae bacterium | reverse complement strand
GGTTTGTTCACCCTACAGACAGCCCACGCCGCCGCGAGACATCCCCGATGAGGACAACCAGCGACTGGAGAGCCGTGTGCGGGAGAACCGCACGCACGGTTCGGAGGGAGGGGAGGCGGGAGCCTTCCCTACCCCTATCGGGTTAGACGCGCGCGCGCGCGACAGCCGACTCTGAAGCCACATGCGATCATCCTGCCCAATCACCCCCGCAAACTTGACCCCCACGCCCCCACGATGCTCAGCTACCCGCAATCAACAAGCGGGAGCGTCCAGCCATGTCAGCCAACCTCTATGTCGGGGTCTCCAACCGCACCGGCGGCGACGTCAGCGGGCTTTATCGGCGGGCGGTGGACAGCGATCAGTGGACGCTCTGCGGCCTCCCACCCCGCACGCATGTGCATGCCGTTACGGTGCATCCGGACGACCCCGCTACGCTCTATGCCGCCGCCAGCTCGGGCCTCTATCGCACCCGGGATCGCGGCGACACCTGGACCCGGTTGATCGAGTCCGAGGGGCGGGAGCAGTTCTGGTCCGTCCTGATTCACCCCGGCGATCATCGCATCATCCTGACCGGCACCGCCCCGCTCGGCCTGCATCGTAGCGACGATGGCGGGGAGACATTCCGCCGCATGCCTCGCCCGGCGATCGGGGAGCGTTTGGTCGGCGCCTTCCCCTCCCGCATCATGCGGATGGCGGTCGCGCCATCCCGCCCCAATACGATCTGGGCCGGGCTGGAGGTGAACGGTGCGATGCGCAGCGATGATGGCGGGGAAAGCTGGATCGACCTGAGTGATCCGCTGGTGGAACTGTCGAAACAGCCGCATCTCGGCAGCGCGATCCTGACCAAGGATACGGCCGAGGGCATGCTGGACATCCACGCCCTCTGCGTGTCCCCGGCTGCGCCGGATACGCCGTTTCTTGCCCTGCGCATGGGGCTGTTCCGGGGGGAGGATCGGGGCGGGGCCTGGAGCGACCTCAATATCGGCCAACATGCCGCGCATCTGCGCTATGGTCGCGATGTCGTCGTAGCGCCCTGGGATCCCGCGACCCTGTTCGCCTGCGTCGCCGATTCCTCCCGCGGGCAGGCGGGGCGGCTGTATAAAAGCACCGACATTGGCGCCACCTGGACCCAGATCGATCGTGGGATCGAAGTCCACAGCACGATGATGGCCGTCGCCGTCGATGCCAGCGAGCCCGGCCGCATCCATTGCGTTGCCCGCCAGGGCCAGACCTTCAGCACGGCCGATGGCGGCGCCAGCTGGCGGGAGATTCCGCTGCCCGAAGGTGCCGGTGCCGCCGTCGCCGCTGCCTGCGGTTGAGTGCCATGCGTTCTGTCGCGATTGGTCTGGCCGCGCTGCTGGTGGCCACACCCGCCCTGGCGCAACGCGAGGGCGGGGTGCTGCGCATGCTGCACCGAGACTCCCCGGGCGCGATGTCCATTCATGAGGAAACCAGCAACTCCGTGCTGACCCCGATGATGGGCGTCTTCAACAACCTGGTGCTTTATGATCAGCACATCGCGCAGAGCAGCCTGGAAACAATCCGGCCCGAACTGGCAACGTCCTGGTCCTGGAGCGCGGATCGCACGCAGCTGACGTTCAAACTGCGCGACGGCGTGCGGTGGCATGACGGCAAGCCGTTCACGGCGGCGGACGTGAAATGCACCTGGGATCGCGTCGCCGGGCTGAGCGAGGACAAATTCCGCATCAACCCGCGCGAGGGCTGGTTCAAGAACCTCGCCGGCATCGACGTGAAAAGCGATCAGGAGGTGACGTTCCGCCTGAAACGGCCGCAACCGTCGTTTCTGGCCTTCCTGGCGGCCGGCTATTCCCCGGTCTACCCCTGCCACGTCCCGGCGGCGCAGATGCGCCAGCATCCCATCGGCACCGGCCCCTATCGCTTCGTCGAATACCGCCGCAACGAGAGCATCAAGCTTGAGCGCAATCGCGACTATTGGAAGCCCGGCCGGCCGTATCTGGACGGTATTGAATATACCATCGTGCCGAACCGCTCCACCGCCGTGCTGTCGTTCGTGGCTGGCAAGGCGGACATGACCTTCCCCTACGAAATGCCCATCCCGATCGTGAAGGAGATCATGTCGCAGGCGGCAGAGGCTCGGTGCGAGATCTCCCCCAATAATCTGTCCGTCAACCTGCTGGTCAACCGCGCCAATCCACCATTCGACAGACCGGAACTGAGCCGCGCTTTGGCGCTGGCATTGGACCGGAAGTCGTTCATCGACATTATTTCCGAGGGCAAAAGCGATCAGGGTGGCGCGCTGCTGCCGCCGCCGGAGGGCGTCTGGGGCCTGCCGCCAGAGGTTTTGCGTGGTGTGCCGGGCTATAACGGCGATACCGCGGGCAACCGGGAGGCCGCGCGCAAGATCATGGAGGGGCTGGGCTTCGGTCCGGACAAGCGGCTGGTCCTGAAACTCGCGACGCGGAATGTGCCGCAGCATCGCGATCCCTCGGTGATTCTGATCGATCAGTTGAAGCAGATTTACATTGATCTGGAGATGGAGCTGATCGAAACCGCGATCTGGCCGGTGCGGCTGACCAAGCGCGATTACACGCTGGCGTTGAACCTGACGGGTTCGGGCGGCGACGATCCGGATATCCAGTTCTATGAGAATTATGTGTGTGGCGCGAGCCGCAATTTCTCCGGCTATTGCAATCCGGCGATCGATACGCTGGTCGATGCGCAATCGGTCGAAACCGATTTCCTCAAGCGCCGCCAACTGGTCTGGGACATTGATCGGCGGCTGCAGGAGGACGCGGCGCGGCCGATTATTTATCATCCGCGGTCGGGGACCTGTGTGCAGCCATGGGTGAAGAATATGACGGTCATGGCGAACGGAATGTACAGCGGCTGGCGGATGGAGGATGTGTGGCTGGAGGTTCCGGCGGCGGGACGTCCGTAGGACGGGCGGTCGCATAATCCCCAGGACAAGCCCCGTAGGCGCTAACATGACCCGGGAACGGCGGATGTTTACGATGCGGTTGAAGTTCGCGCGGGCACGCCGGGGGCGTTGGTGATGATCGTGGGGGAAGCCAAAGCGGCCTGATCGCGTCGGTTCGTGACCACCGACATCCGTTGTGTTATACTGAGGCCCACCCGGAGAGATAGGATGGAACTTTCCATACGCGAGGCCAAG
>CAIUPC010000657.1 GCA_903900905.1 uncultured Acetobacteraceae bacterium | reverse complement strand
CGCGAGGAAGGCCTGCAACTGCTGCGCCGGTTCGCCTGGCTGGCCGACGATTCCAAACAGCGACACCGTCCGGCTGCCGGCTGTCAATTTGCTGGTATCGACGACCACCGGATGGTCCAACAGCAGCGGCTCCGGCAAAGCGGCGACGATTGGGGGTGGCGCCACGACAGGCGCCGGGGCAGCAATCACGGGAACGGACGGTGCCACCACCGATGCCGCGGGGTTTTGCGGTGCGGCCGGCGGAGTCTGTGGCGCGGCATCCTGAGTGTCGGCCTGCGGCACGATCCGAACCCCGTCCTCGACCCGTGCCCGCGCGGCGGCGGGATCGGGTGCGGGATTGCTGACCGGGGGCGGCGGTGTGAAGCCGGATACGGACGCTGGCGTGTTCTGCGCCGAAGCCGTGCCGGGGATCAGCCCCCCCATCACGCCACCAACGGCCCCTAACGTCAGGCACCAGCGCAAGACGCTCAGTGAAGGCCGGCTTTCACTATATTTCGTCATCGCCGTATCCCCTTGTGACCGCCTTTAAGCCACCTCACTACCTTGCCGGAGCAACCCAGCCTGATGGCGCGGCGTTACCGGACCCGGCCGGTGCGACCCAATTGGCTGGTGCCGACGCCGTCGAGGCACCAGCGCCGGCAGGCGTCGCCTGCAGGCGCGCCAGCAGGTTGGGCGAAACCGCTCCATCGACCGGCAGCCCGTTGGCCTGCTCATAGCCCGAGATCGCGCTCCGGGTGCGAGGCCCCATGAAACCATCAGCGGAACCATTCAGATAACCGATGCGGATCAATTCCGCTTGCGTCGCGCGCACCATCGGGTCCGCCTGGGCAACCGGCCCGGACGACGGGGGGGGCGGCGGTGTATGCGGTGCGAATCCGGGAACCTGCTCACCCTTGGCATACATGCACTGTGAGAACGCGTTATCGTATTGCTGCTGAATGCTCATGTTGGCGTTAGCCGAGGCATCGGCGCCGTAGCCGGCGCCGAGCGTCGCGCCGGATGCCGCACCAATCGCGGCCCCGGCCCCGGCATTGCCATAGGCGCCGCCAACCGCCGCACCGAGCCCCGCACCGATCACCGTGCTCAGCACCGCGCCACCGACGGCGCGCTGGTTGTGCGCCTCCGCCTGGCCGCGCACCTGATCATCGGCGAAAGATTTGCAATTCGCCTGATCCATCCGGAAGGTTTCGAAACTCTTGCCCGGCCCTGGCATGACCTGCACGGTCGGACCCATCGGCGGCGCGGCACAGGCGGCGACAACCGCCAAAAATGCGGCCGAAGACAGAACTCGGGCCGCGCTGATGGGGCGAGCAGGCATAGTGATTCCTCCGTCTGAATTGACTTATATTTACAATATTACCACCTGACCGTTTCGCGCAAGCCCTCGTTAAAAAATCGTCAAAATATTGGACATTTCTTCTTAAATCACACGAAAAATAATGATACATAATAATTGAAACTACCGTGGATAACCGGCCGCACCCACACGCTTGAACGTGAACAGGCTACAGGCCGGACTATCGGTGACCCGGCCGCTGAACGTCTTGCCCCCATCCTCGGAGCGCCCGTTCAGGCCAAACCATGGATATCCCCCCGGCTGCGCCATCCATTTGCTGGGTTTCATCACGATATCCCCCCCGCTCACACTCAGAATCCCCTCCGCCTCAAAGGACCCACGCGGTATTTCGGGACTCGTTGCCTGAGGGCCAAACGTAAATAGCGCCCGCCGCCGGCTGTCCGCGGCGGCCTGAAACAGCTTCAAATTCAGATTGGCGGGACGGTTTCCACAGAAATAAGCGCCCTGGTACTCCGCCTCGACCGGTTCGGTGGCGGCCACCGGTGCGCCTGACGCCGGTTTGGGCGTGGTGGCCGGTGCAAAAACAGGCGTGGACGCAGCTCCGCGCGCCGGGGGCAGAATCGGCAACGGCGGCGGCACCGCGGGCTGACCCACCGGTTGGCCCACGGGCGCGGGCGTCCCCGCCACGCCAACCGGCCGTGATGCGGCCGACGCGCTTTGCCGAACCGCCGCCGCCGCATCGCCATCAAACACGGTGACCCCCATCAGCGTCATATCCGCCGGCGTCAACCACTCAACCCGCCCCGGGGTCGTCTGCACCATCTTGCCGATGATCGCCGGAGGCGTGCCAAATGAAGCGGCAATCCGCGCCATCTGGGTCGTAACGGCCAGAGAGATATCGGTCTCAACCCCGGCCTCATTGGCGGAATGCACACCGACCAGCGCATCCGTCGCTGTGAACCGGTGCACCGCCGCCGCGAACAGCAGGAAACAAGCGGACACACACTGGCTATTGGAGGGTATCAGCACCGACAGGCCGCGCGCCCGTATCTGGCGCGCAAGCTGTTCACCCTCCAGCACATTGCCGCCCGGACTGTCCAACGCCAGTGCCAGCAATTTCGTGCCGACCGGTACCGAGGCCAGCGCCTGTTCCAACCGCGCCGCATCGCCCTTCACGATCGGCCCGCGCCCGCCGACAAAGGCCTCATTCTGCCCGCCGCGCTCCAGGCTGAACTGAACAGCCTGCGCCGGGGCCGCCCACAGCGCGCCAGCGAGCAGGCAGAGTGCCGGAACAATCCCGCGGAACATTCGGTTCAGACCTGGGCCAGGGATGATCGCCATGGGGTCAGAATAGCAATCCCGACCAACCGGTGCCAATCACCGTCGCCTGACCGGTCCTGCGATCCCGCGACCTAGCGCCGGATGATGGTGCCGGTGCCACCTTCGGTGAACAGTTCCAAAAGGCAGGCATGCGGCACGCGCCCATCCAGGATGACCGCGCCCTTGACGCCCAGGCGCACCGCTTCGACGCAGTTTTCCACCTTGGGGATCATGCCGCCGGTGATCGTGCCGTCGGCGATGCGGGCATCGACATCGGTCAGCGTCAGCTCGTTGATCAGGTTTTTGTCTTTATCCAGCACGCCCGGCACGTCGGTCAGCATCAGCAGCCGGGTCGCGTGCAGCGCCCCGGCGACGGCGGCGGCCACGGTATCGGCGTTGATGTTGTAGGTCTGGCCATCCTCCCCCACGCCCACCGGGGCAATCACGGGCACCAGCCCGCCGCCGGTCAGCGCATGGATGACGCGCACATCGACCGCCACCGGCTCCCCCACGAAACCGAGGTCCAAAGCCCGCTCGATATGGCTATCGGGGTCCCTGACGGTGCGGTTGAGTTTGCGGGCGCGGATCATGCCGCCGTCCTTGCCGCTGATGCCCACCGCCAGCGCGCCGGCCTGGGTGATCAGATTGGCGACATATTTGTTGACCGTGCCGGCCAGCACCATCTCCACCACTTCCACCATCGCGGCATCGGTCACCCGCAGCCCGTCGATGAAGGTGGACTGGATCGCCAGGCGCTTGAGCATCGCGTTGATCTGCGGCCCGCCGCCATGCACCACGACCGGGTTCACCCCGACCTGTTTCAGCAGGGCGATATCACGGCCGAATTCCGCGGCCAGATGCTCCTCCCCCATCGCATGGCCGCCGTATTTCACGACAATGGTCGCGCCGGCATAGCGGCGCAGAAACGGGAGAGCCCGGGCGAGCACATTCGCGCGTTCGGCCGCGGCGGCGACATCGGTCGCAGGCGTGATTTCGGTCATAGCGCGCGTTTAAGGCGGGGTCTG
>CAIUPC010000656.1 GCA_903900905.1 uncultured Acetobacteraceae bacterium | reverse complement strand
GGTTTGTTCACCCTACAGACAGCCCACGCCGCCGCGAGACATCCCCGATGAGGACAACCAGCGACTGGAGAGCCGTGTGCGGGAGAACCGCACGCACGGTTCGGAGGGAGGGGAGGCGGGAGCCTTCCCTACCCCTATCGGTTTTGGACTTAGTAGCCCTCTCTTTTAATGCCTATGGGGTTTAACCCCCGACAATCACCCCCGCCCGCTTCTCCATGGGCTGGATCACCGTCGTCATATCCAGCCCATCGACCCCGTTCGCCGCGGCATCCAGGTATGCCTGCTGCACCAGCGCGCCGAACGGGGTGTTCATATCCAGCGCCTCGGCCTCATGCATGAACGCCGACAGGTCTTTCACGCTGATCGCCAGGCTGCCGCCGTAATCGAAGCCGCGGGTCAGGATATTGTCGGGGATCTTGGTCAAGGTGGCGCTGTTCTGGCCGGTGCCGGCGTTGATAACCTCCAACATCGTGCGGGGATCGAGGCCGGCTTTCACGCCCATCACCATCCCCTCCGCCGCCACCGCCAGATTGGCAGCGGACAGCATGTTGTTGATGACCTTCATGGTCTGCGCCGCGCCGACTTTCGGGCCGAGATTCACCACCCGGGCGCTGTAGGACAACAGATAGGGCATGATCTGCTCGATCGCTTCCGGCGGCCCCGAGACCATGCTCGTCAGCGTCCCGGCCCGCGCCCGCGGCGTGCCCCCGGTGATCGGCGCGTCGACCATGGCGATGCCGTGCGGGGCGAGCGCCGTTTCAAGCTCCCGCGCCAGATCGCCGCCGGTGGTGCCGAGATGCACATAGACCCGCGCCTTACCGCCATAGATGCCCTGATGGTCGGTGATCGCCTCCCGATACGCACTCAACGTCGAGAGGCAGCCGAACACGATATCGGCGCGGGCGGCGACGTCGGAGAGCGAGAGCGCCAGATGCGCCTTGCCGCGGAAGGGTTCGAGCGCGTCGGCACGAATATCGTAAACCACCGCGTCGCCGTGCGCCGCCAGATGCTCCGCGATGGGTCGGCCGATAGCGCCGAGGCCGATAAATCCGATTGTCATGGGTTGGGTCCTCCTTGCCGCCAGGATGACAGCAGGCAGAGCGGGAGGCCAGCCGCCCTTGTCGCCCTTTCTGGTCCCTGGCACCATCGCGGGCAACGAAACAAATCCTTGGGGAAACGCATCATGGCCTTCGCCCGCCGCACGATCCTGGCCGCGACATTGTCGCTGCTGACCGCGACCGCCCGGGCGGAGCCGCTGGAGCATCCGCGTACTATCATCGGCGCCGGCGGGCTGTTCAGCCAGGTGGCGAAGCTGCCATTGGTGATGGCGCGGGCCCTCGGGTATTTCAAAGACGAAGGCCTGGACATCGAATTCATCGATTTCAACTCCGGCGCCAAGGGCGCGCAGGCGCTGATCGCCGGCAACACAGATTTCGTCGCCGGCGCTTATGAGCACACCATCGATCTGCAGGCCAAAGGCCAGTCCATGGTCGATGTCATCGGCATCAGCCGCTACCCCGGCTATGTGCTGGTCGTGCCGAAATCCAAGGCCGGGACGATCAAGACGGTCAAGGACCTCAAAGGCAAATCCATTGGTGTCTCGGCGCCCGGCAGCGCGACGCAGGTCTTCGCCGTGCGGGCTTTGCTGAAAGTGGGCCTGACCAAAGAAGACGCGTCCTATGTCGGCGTCGGTCTCGGCGCCACCGCTGTCGCCGCGGCGCGGGCCGGGCAGTTGGATGCGTTGGTGACACAGGACCCCGCGACGAGCGAAATGTGGGACGACGTGGTGCCATTGCTGGACGCTCGTGACGAGGCCGGGACCGTCGCGGCCTATGGCGGCGATTATGTGCTCGACGGGCTCTACACGACCTGGGCTTTCGCGCAGAAAAACCCCCGCACGACGCAGGCGGTGGTGAATGCGACGGTGCGGGCCATGCTCTGGCTCAGCAAAACGCCGATCGACGAGATCGTGGCGAAGGTGCCGGCGGAGTATGTGAAGGACAAGGATCAGTATCGCCGCATGCTGGCGGCCAACCTGGCCTCGATGCAGTTCGATGGAAAAGTGTCCGAAGCGGCGTCGAAGAATGCCTTGCAATCGGTGCTGATGTTCCAGCCCGACCTGAAGGACGCGAAGATCGACCTCACGAAAACTTACGACAATCACTACATCGATGAGGCGCTGAAGAAATACAAATGAGCGCCCCTGCCGTCGTCCTGCGCGACATCAGCTGCACCTTCCCGCCGTCGTCGCGCGGGTCGCAGCCCTATACCGCCGTGCGCGATGTTTCGCTGACCATCGCGGATGGGGAGTTTGTGTCCGTCGTCGGCCCCACGGGCTGCGGCAAATCGACGCTGCTGAACGTGACCGCCGGATTGCTGACGCCCAGCACGGGGACAGTCGATATTTTCGGCGAAAAGCTGTCCGGCCTGAATCGCCGCGCCGGCTACATGTTCCAGGCCGAAGCGCTGATGCCCTGGCGCACCGCCATCCAGAACGTGATGGCCGGGCTGGAGATGCGCGGCGTCGAGCCGGTGGAAAGCCGCAACCGGGCCACCGAATGGCTCGGCCGTGTTGGGCTGCGCGGGCGCGGGGACGCGTATTTGCACCAGCTCTCCGGCGGCATGCGCAAGCGGGTTGCGTTGGCGCAGATCCTGATCCTGGAGCCGCAAATCCTGCTGATGGACGAACCCTTCGGCGCGCTCGACGTGCAAACCCGCCAGCTCATGGAAAACGAGTTGCTGGCGCTGTGGTCGGCCAACCGCAAATCGGTGATTTTCATCACCCACGACCTGGAAGAGGCGATTTCGATGTCCGACCGGGTGGTGGTGATGTCGGCTGGCCCGGCGTCGCGCCCCATCGGCGAATTCTCCATCGATCTGCCGCGCCCGCGCGATGTGGCGGAGATCCGGCTGACCCCCGAGTTCCTGAAAATCCACGCGGCGATCTGGGAAACCATGCGCGACGAAGTGCTGAAAGGATACCAGCAGCATGAGCGCGCGTGACACCCTGCCGCCGCTCTGGCGGTTGAATGTCTACCGGCTGCTGCTGTTCGTGGCGTCGATGCTGAGTTGGCATGTACTGACCCAGACCAAAATTCTGCCGCCGTTCTTCTTCGGGGAGCCGCTGAGGGTCTTCGGCCAGATCTGGAAATGGTTTTCCAGCGGCTCGATTTACCCGCATCTGGCGATCACGCTGCTGGAAACCATGCTGGCTTTCTTCGGCGGCACTTTGCTGGGGCTGATCGCGGGGCTGTGGCTGGGGCTGAAGCCCACGGCCTCGGCGCTGCTGTCGCCCTATCTGAAGGCGCTGAACTCGATGCCGCGTCTGATCCTGGCGCCGATTTTCGCGGTCTGGTTCGGACTGGGCCTGTGGTCGAAAGTGGCTCTCGGCATCAGCATCGTGTTCTTCCTGGTGTTCTTCAACGTCTACCATGGCGTGCGGGAGGTGAACCCGGTGGTGCTCGCCAATGCCCGGATGCTGGGGGCGAGCAAGCGGCAGTTGTTGCGGATGGTCTATGTCCCCTCCGCCATGACCTGGGTCTTCGCCAGCCTGCACAACGCTGTCGGCATGGCCTTCGTCGGCGCGGTGATCGGGGAATATCTCGGCTCGGTCAAAGGTATCGGCTACCTGATCCTGGAAGCCGAGGGCATTTTCGACATCAACGCCGTGCTTGGCGGGGTCATCACCCTGACGATGTTCGCCTATGGGCTGGACATGATTGTAACCTGGGCCGAGCGCCGGCTGCTGCGCTGGCAACCCAACTGACGGAGATATTTCCCATGAAGCTCGCTGGACGCACCGCGCTGATCACCGGCTCTATCGGCGGGATCGGCAATGCCACCGCCCGCGCCTTGGCCAAGGACGGCTGCAAGGTGATGCTGCATGGGCTGGAACCGCAGGAGGTCGCCGAAGCCGCCCGGGCCGCATTGTCGGCGGAAACGTCGGTCGAGGTCGGGCTGCACCAGGCCGATCTGACAGAGCCGAATCAGATCGAGGATCTGGTGCGGTATACGGAGGAGACCCTCGGCCCCATCGACATCCTGGTGAACAACGCCGTGTTCCGCCACGTCTCGCCGGTCGAGGATTTCCCGCTGGAGGCCTGGTCACGGGCGGTGGCGGTGAACCTGACGGCGCCGTTCATCCTGACAAAACTGGTGATGGCGGGGATGAAAGCCCGCCGCTGGGGCCGCATCGTCAACATGTCGTCCAACTACGGCCAGACCGCGACGGTGAACCGGGTGGATTATTGCGCCACCAAGGCCGGCGTGCTGGGCCTGACCCGGGGCGTGGCGCTGGAGGGTCTGCCCTATGGCATCACCTGCAACGCCATCTGCCCCGGCGCGACCCTGACCCCCAATGCCGAACGGCAGTTGCAGGCCCGCATGGCGGCCAGCAACCTGTCTCGCGAGGAGGTGGTGGAGCAGTTTTTGACCGAACGCCAACCCTCCCGCCGGTTTGTCGATCCGGCCGATGTGGCGGAGCTGATCCATTTCCTCTGCGGCAACGCGGCGCGGGAGATGACCGGCACGCCGATTTCGATCGACGGCGGCTGGCTGGCGCAATGAGCGAGGACGACCACCCGGAAGCGGAGGAACTTGAGCGGGCCGCGGCCTGGCGGTTGCGCCAGGTGGACGCCGAACCGGGGGATGCGGTGAGCGCGACGGCGGCGGAGCGGTTGCAGGCTCTGGCGGATGATCTGCGGGCGGATGGGGCGGCGAAGCTGGTGTCGGAATACCGCTGCATCTGCAACTGGCTGGCGGAATCCGATGGGATCGAGGATTTTAACCTGTTCGCCCATGAATACCGGCTCGGCATTGGGGTGAAGAACCACCCCGCCAGTGGGGCAGCT
>CAIUPC010000655.1 GCA_903900905.1 uncultured Acetobacteraceae bacterium | reverse complement strand
GCCCGGACAAGCCGGGCCATGACGTTGAAAGCATGAGTAAATTTTAGTACAGAATGACGGTTTGGGCACAAATCCGCCATTTGCGACCACTCTGGTCCTTACCCGCCAGCGAGGTGGCAGGTGGCACGAACGGTGTGAAGCGTGGCGCAGAAGGCGCGCACCGCGGCAACGTCCGCGAAACCGCCCGTCCATAGCCGCCAAACTTTTTTGCCGTCCGCTTCGCCCGTCACGATGCGCTTCTGCCGGCCATCCATCGCATCGGGCAGCTTCTTGAGCAGGCCGTTCCATTTGTTCACCGCCGCGTCCTCCGACTGAAAAACGCCGAGTTCAACCGTCTGCTGATGGCCCTCCGCTTTGATCGGCGTGGCCACCGGTGCGGCTTGCGTGGTTTGCTCCTCCGGCATCGGTTCGGCTACGGCCGCTGCGGGGGGCACGGGCGCCGGCACCGAAACCGGCTTGACCTCGACGGGCGGCGCTGGCTCCGCCGCGGCAGTGCTGGCTTTGAAGGCGCCCTGCCGCTGCAGGCGATAGGTGGCCAGAGCCTCCCGTATTTCGGTGGGGGACAGGTCGCGGCTGAGGATGCTCTCGGCGTCGTCCTCCCGACCCGCCAGCGCCAGGACGGCCGCATAGTTGTGGCGCATCTTGTCATTGGCATCAGCCGCGTTCGCCAGTGGCTCCATCATCCGGACGCCTTCATTGGCGCGCCCGCTCATTGCCAGTGACAGCGCGAGGTTGACGCGCGCCGCCGTCATGTTCGGGCTGATCGCGTCAATCCGCCGATAAATGCCCTGCGCCTCATCGTGCTGCCCCAGCAGATCATACGCGATGCCGAGGTCATTGAGGACGGTGACGTTGCGCGGTTCCGTCTGCAACACTTCCTCGAAAAGGCTGATCGCTTCGGCCGGTGCGGTGGCCAGGCGGATACGGCCCAGGCTGATTTTGCCGTGGATCGAGTTGGGCTCGAGCTTCAGGGCCTTTTGGTAGGACGTATTGGCCTCATCAAGGCGGGTGAGCATGGTCTGCGCGTCGCCTTGCGCGAGCAGTGCGGGGACGTAATCGGGATTCCGCGCCAGGAGGGTCTGGGCGACCTGCAACGCGATTTGCGGGGTACCGGCCCGCAACGCTTCCTCCGCGACGCGCAGACCTGGCATCGGCCGATCTTTGTCGGTGTTGCCTTTGCTACCGCTGCCGCTACAGCCCGCCAGCGCGAGCAACGACACCAGCACCAACAACCGTGCGCGAGAACCTGCCATTCTGGGGACCCTTGTCATGAGCGAAACCGGCCGGCTTCAAGCCGGTGGGCCGGTCTTAGGGCATATGATGCTTCGGCGCGCTGTAAGATCAGGGCCTCGATCAATGGCCAGCAGAAAAGGCGCGGGACACCTGAATCATAGCGGGACCGCCGGCGATGATGAAGACGCAGGGCAGGATGAACACGATCATCGGCATGGTCAGCATGACCGGCAGTCGCGCGGCGCGTTCTTCGAATTTGACCAGCATTTCCGCGCGCAGTTCGATCGACAGCACGCGCAGCGCCTCCGTCACCGGGGTGCCGTACTGGATGGTTTGCACCATCGTGCCCGCGAAGCGCTTGAAGCTTTCCAGCCCGGACCGGGCACCGAGATTGACCAGGGCGCCGCGGCTGTCGGTGGAGATTTGTAATTCATTCGCGGTCAGCGCGAATTCCAACGCCAGATCGCGGTAGGAATGGCGCAATTCTTCCGATACGCGCACCACCGCCGGACCCAGGCTCAGACCGGATTGTGTGCAGATGACCATCATGTCGAGCGCGTCTGGCAGGCCTTCTTCAAGCCGGGCGAGGTACCGCGTCCGGCGTTTACCGATCACCCAGTCCGGCGCGATCAGGCCGATCACGCCCAGGATGGGGAGGACAACGATATTCAGCCCGGCCAGGGCGTCGATGCGCGACGACAGCACCCACCCGATCAGCACGAAGAACACGGGCGACATGATTTTGCAGCCGAGAAACACGGTCAGACCCTGGGGCCCACGCAGGCCTGAGCTGGCGAGCATGACTTCCAGCTCCGCACGCGTGCCGACAGGAATCAGCCCGCTTCGCAGCAGCCCGTTACCGACCGCGGAGGTCACCCGCGTGGCCATGCTGCGCATCATCTCACCCTGCTGGCGCATGTTGTCGCCGGCCGGCTGCTCGCCATGGATGACCCTGATGCGGGCGGCGAGGATATCGGCCTTCTTCACGTCCTGCAGCAGCAAGGCGCCGGACAGCATGAGCATCAGCAGCAGGAAGCCGGCCATCGCCAGCAGAAAACCGGTCATGGTAGGGTGCTCTTGATGATCTTTCGGATCAGCAGCATGCCGGATCCGAGCATGAGGATGGCAAGACCGAGCAATTGCTTGCCCGTCGGGTCGGTGAACAGAACAGCGATATATTCGGGATTGATGAACCAAAGCGCAAGGCCGGTGACGAAGGGTAGGGCGGCGAGGATGCCCGACGCCGCCCGCGCCTCGGAGGTCAGCGCATTGCCCTTGGATTTCAACGCCGCGCGGCGGCGAATGACGTCCGCCAGCCCTTCGAGCGTATCGCTGAGCGTGCCGCCGGTCTGCGCCTGCAATGTCAACGTCGTCGCGAAGAAGCGGTATTCGGCGAGGCCCGTCCGCCGGGCCATGTCGGTCAACGCCTCTTCCATGGTCATGCCGACGGAGGTCTGCTCCGTCACGCGCAGAAATTCCGCGCCGGTGGCGGGCGGGGCTTCACGTGCGACGGACCGCATGGCTTCCGATACCGGGATGCCGACGCGGATGGCGCGCACGATCATCGCCAGCGCGTCCGGGAATTCGCTCAGGAGCAACTGGCGGCGCCGATTGACGAAATAAGCGAAGAAGTTGCGGCTGATCATCGCCCAGGCCACCGGTATCGCCAAGGTGCCATAGAACCCCAGAAAATCCTCGGTAATCATCTGGCCGATTTTGGCGACGCCCAGGGTACCAATAAGGACGATCCACCATTTGGTGGGGTAGAGGTCGGTCTTATCGAGGTCAAAGCCGAACACCCATGACAGGAAGCCCAGAAAGCTCTGGTCAGTGTCGGTCCGCGCCTCGGTAAAGGCCGAGACCTCGACCTGAGCGCGGCGGAAATGCGGCGCGACGATGGAGGCGATGCGCGCCTGCCGCTTCTGGTCCTGCTTCTGAGAATGCGTGACGAGCAACCCGCTGGCGACAAGCCCCAGGAAACAGAGTGAGGCACCAACCAGCAGCAGATACTGGAGATGTTGGTGCGACACTACCCGTTCTCCGCCTCATCCAGCGCGGCGCGCCAGGCGCGGTCGAGGCCGAAATAGGCCAGACGGCGCTGAAAACTCGGAGCGACACGGCTGACTTTGTATTTGCCAAACAGCCGGCCGTCGGCGCCTTCGCCGATAACCTCGAACTGGAAAATGTCGTTCATGGCGATCACATCGCCTTCCATGCCGCAGACTTCCGTCACCTGGGTCACGCGGCGGCCGCCGTCGCGGTGGCGTTCGACCTGGACGATCAGATCGACCGATCCCACGATCTGGGTCCGGATGGCGCGGGAGGGCAGGCCCATATTGCCCATCTGCACCATGTTCTCGATACGGGTCAGCGCATCGCGGGTGGTATTGGCGTGGATGGTGGACATGCTGCCATCATGGCCTGTGTTCATGGCCTGGAGCATATCGAAGGCCTCGGCGCCGCGGACCTCACCGATGATGATCCGGTCGGGACGCATACGCAGGGCGTTGCGCACGAGGTCGCGCTGATTGATCTCACCACGGCCTTCCAGGCTGGAGGGACGGGTTTCCAGGCGCACCACATGCGGCTGCTGGAACTGCAACTCCGCCGCGTCTTCCACGGTCACAACGCGTTCGGAGACATCGATCAACCGCGACATCGCATTCATCATGGTCGTCTTGCCGGAGCCCGTGCCGCCGGAAATGACCACGTTGAGCCGTGCCTGGGAGGAGATTTCCAGGATGCGTGCCACCGGCACCGTCAGCGCCTTGAATTCGATCAGCTTGGCGAAGTCGATCGACTTCTTGCTGAATTTACGAATGGACATATATGGCCCATCAAGGGCCAGCGGCGGAAAGACGATATTGACGCGTGAGCCGTCCTTGAGGCGCGCGTCCACCATCGGGCTTGATTCGTCGATGCGCCGGCCGATGGACGATGCGATGCGCTGGCAGATCGTCGACAGATGCGTCACGTCGCGGAATTTGATACCCGACAGGACGACCTTGCCATGCCGTTCGACGAAGGTCTTGTCGGGGCCGTTGACCATGATGTCATTGATGGCATCGTCTTCGAGCAGGACCTCCAGCGGACCAAGGCCCAGAATATCATGCACCAGTTCGGATGCGAGCGCCCGCTGCTCCCGCGCGTTGATCTGGATGCGCCGCTCGGTGGCGGTTTCTGAGATCAATCGCTCCAGATCCAGCGACAGCCGTTCCGGCGCCATGAAGGCCACCGCGTTCGGGTCGAGGCGCGCCATACAGGCGTTACGCAAATCGGAAATCGCACTTTCCGGGAGCGCCGACAGCGAGTCGAGGCCCAGGGGCGCATCGGCCCGTACCCCGGGAAGCGGAGCGGCGGGGCTGCCGGTTTGCTGCGTCGTCCGCCGGCCGAAACTTGGTACCACGTTCATGGTCAGGCCGCCGACCGGCGCAGGCGAATACGCTGGCGTTTGGCGCCGGGCGTGGCGCGATCCTTCGGATCGGTACCGGCTTCGAGCATCTGCACCCCGGCCACCAGCGAGGTGAGTTCCCGTATGCCTGAGCGGAACGCGACGCTTTTGCCCATCGCCGGCTCTCCCATCGTCGCGGCCTGACCGACCTGACGCGGAAGGTCCGGGATTGCGACGTCGACCTTCATCTTAAGCGCGTCTTCCACCTGACGCCGCGCCAGCCCCCCGGGCAGGCCGACCCGGTTCAACACCACGATCGGGCGCTGATCCTGGGCAGGACCTTTCGGCAGTGCCAGCAGCCGGACGGTGTCGCGCACCGCCGCCAACGTGGGTTCCATCACCAGGACCCGCTGATCAACCATGTCCAGCAGGTCATGGTAAAGCGCCACCGGCGCGAAGGGGACGTCGGCCACGATGAAATTATAGCGCCGGCGCAGCGCCTCGGCCAGGATCGCGGCGGCGCCATGGGCGTGGTTCGCGGCGACCGACATTTTCTCTTCGCTGGCCAGCACATGCAGGCGTTCCGCCGCGGGCTGGGCCGCGCGCTCGGCCAGCAGGGCGTCGATACGATCCGGGGCTTCAAGCGCCATGCGCAGGCCGACGCTGGGCTGGATGTTCAGCAGGAAGGCGGCTGCCCCGAGATGGATATCCGGGTCCAGTAATACGGTGTGCCGGCGCATCCAGACGCCGAAATTCCATGCCAGATTGACCGCGATGGTGGTCGCCCCGACCCCGCCGCGCACCCCGGTGATCGATACCGCGCGCCCGCCTTTCGGCGCGCCCACCGCGGCACGGGTGGCACCGCCCATGAAGACGCCAAAATGGCGGGCGACCGAGTCACGGGTGAGGGGTTTGGCCAGGTACTCCGACGCTCCCATTGTGCGCGTGACTTCACGGTAGAAATCGACATGGTCGATATCGCCAATAACCAGCACGCAGACATCGGGTTCGACAACGTTCGCCAGGTCGCCCAGCGCGGCGAGCGGTTGCTCCTCCCCGCTGACGTCAACAATCATCACCTTGGGCGTCGCTTGCTTTTGCATCGCCGCGATCGCTGCCCGGATACCACCGCGCCGGACGTCCACCTGATCGGCGGTCATGTCCATCAGGCCATCCTGGATCACCTCTTCAGACTTGGCATCGACAACGAAGCCAATCAGGGCGGGGCGGTCATGGCGTGATTCCAGCCCAGCCTTATCGGGCTTGGCACCGGCGGGGGATATCGTGGCGTCAGACATGGTGATCAGCCTCCAACGGCCCCGGTGGCTTCAATTATCTTCTTCGGTGTGTCGAGTTTGATTTTCTCGATCGCCATGACGTGGCTGCTCGCGGGCTGGAGATTATCGCTCCGTCCGGCCACGAGGTCGTTGGGATTAGCAACCATCGCGGCCAGGTTCGCGGTATTGGCATTGGTTGGGTACCAGACGTCGTTCCGCTGATAGGGGTCCCGGCCGCATCCCGTGAGGGCAGCCAGACAACCCAGCAAGCCCAAGGCGCCTCGGATGAAAGGGGTCATTTGATCCTCACTGCACGACGAAGCCGGCATTGCCGGGCATGGGAACCGGTGCCGGCTTTCTATTCTGCGACACCTGCCGCATCAACAGCAACCGTTCAATATCAGGCGCCGGGGTGTACCCGTCGGTCGGCAGGCGCAGGGCGCTTGGCCGCGACAGCGGGCGGACAACGTAAGGCGTCGCGACGATCACCAGTTCGGTATCGGTGCGCGTGAAGTTTGAATCATTGAACAGCGCACCGGCATAGGGAAGGTCGCGAAGGCCGGTCACGCCCGACCCCTTGTCGTTCACCGTCTGCTGCAGCAATCCGGCGATCGCGAAGCTCTCCCCGCTGCCCAGTTCCACCGTGGTTTCAGCACGGCGGACCGTGATGGCCGGGATGACGAGGCTGACGCCGGTACCCGTGCCCAGATTGACCGAGTTCAACGAGCTGAGTTCGCTGACCTCAGGCTTGACATGCAGGTTGATGCGGCCATCCGTCAACACCGTCGGTACGAAAGACAGCAGGACGCCGTAGTTCTTGTAACCAACGCTGATGGTGTTATTGGCGGCCGCGAGCGGGATCGGGAACTCGCCGCCGACCTGGAAGCTGGCGGATTGGCCACTCAGCACGGTCAGGTTCGGTTCCGCGAGCACCTGCGCCAGGTTGTCACTGGCCAGGGCGTCGATCAGCCCGAGAAACCCAGCGCCCGACGCACCGGGCAGGGAGGTCGTGTTGAACTGCAACGTCAGTGCGGCCAGGTGGCCAATGGTGCCGGTTTGGGCGAAGGCCGACCAGTTGACGCCCATCCCCCGCACGACCTGGCGCGACATCTGCGCGATGCGGACACTCAGATTGACCTGCAAGGGCGCCGCGATCGAGATTTCATTGTCGATGAGGGCACCTTCCGACAGGAACCCCTTGGCGATCGCCACCGCCTGCGCCGCATCAGCCGGGTTCTTGACCACACCGGTGAGCATCATACCCTTGCCCTGTGCCTGCACTTTGACGCGGCCGCCGGGGATCAGCCGGTTGATCGCGGCCTCCGCCTCATGCGCGCCGAAGGCGGAGGGCTGCACGGTCACCTGGTACTGAACCAGCAAATGCCCGTTGGTATCCAGCGCGGCGACCGTCGTGTGGCCCGCGGTGACACCGAAGACGAACAGGCTGGTCGGGCTGGCGGGCCGCACTTCCGCGATTTTGGGATCCGCGACAAAGATGTTGGCGGTTTCGCCGGCGACGGACAGCACCCGCCCGGAACCGGCTTCCAGAAGCAACGTCCGGACCGGCGGGTCGACACGCTGCTGCTGCGCCGGGGCGGGCGTATTATCCGGCGGCGGCGGCGCCGCCTGGGTGGGCGCCCATGACAGCGAAGCCGCTGTTACAGCCGCGGCCAACAGCCGTTTATGAGTCCGGTACGTCAATACTTGTACTCCTTCGCCTCGCCGGCCCCGTTGAAAATATGAATGGACTTTTTCGGGGCCGGAGCAGGTTCCGCCCCCAGCGCCGACGAAACATCACGTGCATAGACCGAACCGCCTTGGGTGGTCGCGTCATTATGCGGACCCGCCTCGGACGAACGGACCGACAAAGAAAGCCGGCCGAGCCGCATGGCGACCGACACCCGCTGCGCCTGCGTCGGTGTGACCTCCAGCGTCACCGTGCTGGCCGGGTTTTCCGGAGCACCCGCTGTCGAAGTGGAGGGAGATGTGCCCTGCACCAGCTGCTGATCGATGGCGATCACCCTTGTATTGGTCAAAATCGTGTCGGCCGCCACCCGGCTGCCAATCGGTAGCGCGGGATCAGTCAAGGTTTGGGTCAGAATCAAATCGACCCGGTCGCCCGGCCAGACCAGGCCCGCGGCGCCACTGGCGGCGTCAACGCCGATGGTGACCGCCCGCATGCCCGGCTGCAACGCCGCGGCCATGAACCCGTGTTCACCCGGCTTCATCAGGTCTTCCTGCCGGATCGGCTGGCCGGCGGCCATCGCGCGGCGCACCATCGAACCAACCAGCAAACGCAGCGCATCCTGTGAATCAGCACTGATCGCGTTCTTGGCGTCTGCGCTCGAAACCGGCCGGCCGTCGATATCGTCGGGCTTCAGCAGCGTGCCTGTGGCGAGAGTCCGCGACGCTACGACCACCTTGGGTAAAACGGGCGGCGGGGGCTCAGGCGCGGGCACAACCGGCGCGGGTGCTGGCGCCGCTTCAGGGGCGGGCGCCGTGGCCACCACGACCGGCGCTGGTTGAGGAGCCTGTAACGTCATCCATGCGACGGTGCCAAACCCAACCAGGCCCAGCGCCATCAGGACGAAGAATGCAACGCGAAGGAACATTGAGACGCCCGGACTATAGGATGATTATCACAAACCCACCCGCGATAGCACAAGCATAGGGCAGTGGTCCACCCCGTCGCATACGCCAGAGTTCTACACGGGCAACTCTGGCGAGCAGCCCGCCGGGGCGCCTGGGGATATTTCGAGGCGTAACTTTTTTTACCCGCTCCCCGGAACGCGCTATCCGGCCTGCAATTAAATAGAAAATTGCGAGGCCTGATCCAAAAATTGACATAACTGTAATAAAAGAAAGAATCATGTGCGGTGGCAGCATCATTGCTGTCGCACCCATAAGCTTGACGTCGCCCCCGCCGAGCCAGCCGCGCCGCCAAAAAAAAGCCGCGACCGCGAAGACCGCGAACGCGGAGGCAGCACCGATCACGAGAGTTTCATCAATGGCCCGTAAAATCAGGCCAAACGCCAACAGCAGCACCGAAGCCCAGTCAGGCGCGGTCCGCGCGGCAATGTCATGCAGCGCCGCCCAAATCAGGACGATCGCACCGCAGGCAGTCAGGAGGGGGGAGATAAAGGATGCCCAGTCTGGCAGCATGGCAGACCTCGCATCGTCCAGTCCGGCCTAAGGCCGCTGGAAAACGAACACGGTGGCGGGTTACGCCACCGTGCTACGCTGTAGACCAATCCGAACGGAAAGGTCAGCAATCAGAGGCTGCTGCCGATGTTGCTGAACTTCGTGGACAGGTTGGTGCCGAGAACGCCGAAGCCGAGCGCGATAACGGCCACGATGATGCCGGCGATCAGGCCGTACTCGAGGGCGGTCACGGCGCGGCGGTCGGTCTTCAGAG